>NZ_JBSGUP010000014.1:0-27196 GCF_053607985.1 Streptomyces sp. NPDC055078 | reverse complement strand
GGGGGGATCGGGTTCACCCGGGTTACCCCCCACCACCCGGCGGTTTCCCACACCCCGGGGGGGGGGGGGCGGTACGAACTCGTCGCCGCGCTGACCCGCTGAACGGATGCGCCGTACGGGAACGCCGGGTGCGCGCGCACGGTTGTGCGCGTCGACCCGTTGATGAAGGCGGGCGAGGGGGTGGGCAGGGGGTGCCAGGGAGACCCGACCCCCCTGGATCTCGGGATATGTCCGGCGGCACCGCCGGATGAGACTCGAAGGGCGAGAGTCCCGACCACGGGAGCAGACCCTGATGAATCTCACCGGCGCTCAGCGCCCTTCACCCGACACGCACCGCCGCCATGTCCTCGTCTCGGGAGTGTCCTCCGACTCCCACACCTGGAACCTCGTCTTCCTTGAACTGCTGCTGGAGGAGATGGGCCACGAGGTCACCAATCTCGGCTCGTGCGTCCCCGACGACCTGGTGATCGAGCAGTGCCGCCTGCTGCGGCCGGATCTGCTGGTGATCAGCAGCGTCAACGGCCACGGCGCCCTGGACGGCCGCAGAATGATCGAACGGCTGCGCGTCCGGCCGGAGTTGCGGGACCTGACCGCCGTCATCGGCGGCAAGCTGGGGGTGGCGGGCGGCGCCGAGGGCCCGCACGGCCCCGCGCTGCTGGCGGCCGGATTCGACGCCGTCTTCGAGGAGACGGACGGGACCGACGCGTTCCGGCGGCTGCTGGGGCGTGTTGCCGAAGTCCCGCCCGGCCCGCGACGCCCGGCACCCGCCCTCGCGGAGCCGGCCCATGTGCCGGCGGGTGCGTCATGAACGCCGCCCGCTCCGGATCGGCCTTCGCCGCCGCCGTGGACGCGGCCCGCCGGGACGGCGAGTTGGTGGTGCAGCCCCGGATGGGCTTCCCGGACGCCCGGCGGATGCGGGAGGGGCTGCTGGCGGTCCGGTCCGCCCGGGCCCGCACCGTCGGCACCGTCACTCTGGACAGCTACACCCGCGTCGGCGACCACGCCGCCGCCCGTGCGGCGCTCGACACGGGGGCGGCCCTGAACGGCTACCCGATCGTCGCGCACGGCGCGGACGCCACCCGGCGGATGCTCCGCGACCTCGCCGTGCCCAGCGCGCCTGCCCCCTCGGCCGGGCAGGCCGCACGCGGTCGCCGGGCCCCGGGGTTCGCGGTGCAGATACGGCACGGCTCGGCCGACCCCCGTCGCATCGTGGAGACCCTGCTGGACGCGGGACTCGACGCCACCGAGGGCGGACCGGTCTCCTACTGCCTGCCCTACAGCCGTACCCCGCTCGCCGATTCGGTGGAGGCATGGGCCCGCACCTGCGAACTGCTGGCCCGGCGCTCGGGCGGCACGGCCCATCTGGAGAGCTTCGGCGGCTGTCTGCTCGGACAGCTCTGCCCGCCCGGCCTGCTGGTCGCCATGAGTGTGCTGGAAGGACTGTTCTTCCGGCGGCACGGGCTGCGCAGTGTCTCGCTGAGCTATGCCCAGCAGACCAGCCCCGCCCAGGACGCCGAGGCACTGGCCGCGCTGCGGCTGCTCGCCGACACCTATCTCCCCGACATCGACCGGCATCTCGTCCTCTACAGCTATATGGGCGTGTTCCCGCGGACGGAGCCAGGCGCGCTCGCCCTGCTGCGCGCCGGGGCCGGGCTCGCCGCCCGCACCGGTGTGGAGCGGCTGATCGTGAAGACCCCGGCGGAGGCCCACCGCATCCCGACCGTCCGGGACAACATCCTCGCCCTGGAGGTCGCGGCGGACGCGGCCCGGCACGCCCCCACTCCCGGACCCGCCGGCCGCGAAGCGGGCGCGGACGACGGAGAGTTCGGTGTCCTCACCGAGGCCCGGACCCTGATCGAGGCCGTAGTCGAACTCGCCCCCGATATCGGCACCGCCCTGCTGCGGGCCTTTCGCACCGGCCTGCTCGACGTTCCGTACTGCCTCCACGCCGACAACGCCAACCGCAGCCGGGGCTTCATCGACGGGCGCGGCAGCCTCCAGTGGCGCACGGCCGGAGCGATGCCGGTACGGGTGGCCGCCGGACCGGAGGCACGCGCGATGCGCGCCGGTGAACTCATCGAGATGCTCAGCTACGTCGAGCGCTCCTACGACCGGTGCGACCCGCTCGCCCCCGACGCCCCGCCGGCCTCCATCGACAACCGCTGATTCCCCCACCGTACGAAGGAGAAGATCATGCTCACGCTCGCCGTCATCGGCACCGGACCGCGCGGGATCTCCGTGCTGGAACGGCTCGCCGTACGGCTCGAAGCGGGCGGAGCCGGACCCGTGACGATCCACGCCATCGACGCCCACGAGGTGGGAGCCGGCCGGGTCTGGCGAACCGACCAGTCCGGCTGGTACACGATGAACACCGTCGTCGGCCAGGTCACCATGTACTCCGGCGGCCGGGACGGGGGCCCGGCCCGGCCGGGCGCGGGGCCGTCGCTCGGTGAGTGGCTGGCCGCCCACGCCCGGCCCGGTGAGCCGGCCCCCGGCCCCGACGACTACGCCCCCCGGGCCGTCTACGGGCGCTATCTGCGCTCCGTACACCGCTCGATCGCGCGGAACCTGCCGCCCCGGACCGAACTGACGTCCGTCACCGCCCGGGTCACCGCGCTCACCCCCGCGCCCGGCGGCGGCTACCGGCTCACCCTCGACCGGCCGCCCCACACCCTGTACGCCGACCGGGTGCTGCTCGCCACCGGCCATCCCCGCAACGAACCCGACGACGCCGAGCGGGCCCTGCGCGACTTCTCCCGGCGCCATCCGGGCGCCCGCTGGCTGAGCGGCGACTCGGCGGCCGAACTGGAGAGCGAACTGCTCGACGAGACCCGGGTGGCACCGGGCACCCGGGTGGGCATCCGGGGGCTGGGACTGTCCTTCTACGATGTGCTGCTCACCCTCACCGTGGGCCGGGGCGGCCGGTTCGTCCGGGACCCGGACGGCGCGCTGCGCTATCTGCCCAGCGGCCGGGAGCCGCGTATCGTCGCCGGTTCGCGCGGCGGGCTCCCCATCCCGGCACGGGGACGCAACGAGAAGAGCCCCACGCACCGCCACCGGGCGCTGTTCCTGACCCCCGCGGCACTGTCGGCGGCGCGGGCCCGGCGGGCCGCGGCGACCGGGGACGACCGGCTGGACTTCGCCGAGGACGTTCTGCCGCCGCTGCTGAGCGAACTGGAGCAGATCTACCGGACGGCACAGGTACGCGCCAGGTCCGGTCGGCGGCGGGCGGCCCGGTTCGCCCGGCGGCACGCCGCCGCGCTGCGGGAGGGGCGCGACACCACGGCGCTGCTCGCCCGCGAGGGCCTCGGCCGGGTCCCCGGGCTGGATCTGGCGGCCCTCGCCCGGCCGTTCGCGGGGGAGGACTTCGCGAGCCCCGGCGCGTTCCGGGACCGGCTGCTGCGGGTGATGGAGGAGGACCTCGCGGAGGCGGCGCTCGGCAATGTGAACGGTCCGCTCAAGGCGGCGCTCGACGCCCTGCGGGATCTGCGGTCCACCGTGCGGGAGGCCGTGGACCACGGCGGACTGCTGCCGGAGTCCCACCGGGACGCCTTCAAGGGCCGCTTCCTGCCGCTGAACTCGCTGCTGTCCGCGGGCCCGCCCGCCGAACGGAGCGAACAGCTCATGGCCCTGATCCGGCAGGGGTTCGTCGAGATCGCCGGCCCCGAGGCGGTGTTCGCCCCCGACCCGGCGAGCGGTCGCTTCCTGGTGTCGTCGCCACGGGTTCGGGGATCGGCCCGGACCGTCTCCGTGCTGGTGGACGCCCGTATCCCGCCGCCCGATCTGCGCCGGGACTCCGCCCCCGTCGTACGGCGGCTGCTGAGCGACGGACTGGCGCGCGAGTTCACCGCGGTGGGCCCGGACGGGCAGCCGTATCCGACCGGGGGACTCGATGTCACACCCGAGTGCGGTCAGGTGGTGGACGCGCGCGGCGAGCCAAGTCCGGGACTGTACGCCCTGGGCATCCCCACCGAGCACACCCGCTGGTTCACCCAGGTCGGCAGCGGCAGGCCCGGCGAGGGCACCCGCTTCCACCAGGACGCCGACGCCGTCGCCGCCGCGATGCTGCGGGGCGCGGACCCCCGGCCGGCGCCCCGGCACGCCCCGGCCGCGCGGCACACCGAGGAGGCGGTCGTATGACCACGGACCGGAGGACGGAGAACCGGACGGGCGGGGACGGTGCGGCCACGGACCGTATGGCCATGGACCGTACGGGCGGGGACGCCACCGGCGCCTTCCGGGCCGCGCGCGACGCGCTGCTGCGCCACCGCACCGACCCGGAAGCCGCCCACCGCGCGTTCCGCAGGCCCAGGCCCGCCGCCTTCAACTGGGCGCTCGACTGGTTCGATGTGGTGGCCGCCGGTCCCCGGCGGACGCGGACCGCCCTGCGGATCGCGGCCGGCCCCCGCGCGGCGGACGACCGGACGGTGACCTGGGGTGAGCTGTCCCGGCGTTCGGCACGGACGGCGAACGGGCTGCGCGGGCTGGGGGTACGGCGCGAAGACCCCGTCATGCTGCTGCTCGACAACCGCGAGGAGCTGTGGGAGACGATGCTCGCCGCGATCAAACTGGGCGCGGTGCTGGTCCCGACCTACACCACGGCCACCCCCGCCGAACTGGCCGAAAGGCTCGAACGGGCCGAGGTGCGCTGGGTCGTGGCCGAGGCGTCACTCACCGGCCGCCTCGGCGCTCCCGGCGGGCGCTCGCGGTGGACCGGCGTCGTCGTCGGGGGCGAGGCGGCCGGGTGGATTCCGTACGACACGGTACGGACGGCCGGCGCGGAGTTCCGCCCGGACGGCCCGACCGGGGCGGACGATCCGCTGCTGCGCTACTTCACCTCCGGAACCACGTCCCGCCCCAAACTGGTCGAGCACACCCACACCAGCGCTCCCATCGGACATCTCTCCGGGATGTACGGGCACGGACTGCTCCCCGGCGACACCCATCTCCATGTCTCGTCGCCTGGCTGGGCCAAGCACGCCTGGAGTTCGTTCTTCGTGCCCTGGAACGCGGAGGCGTCCGTGGTGACGATGGACTCCTCGGCCGTGACCCGGCCCGAAGAGGTGCTGGAGGTGCTGCGGACCCGGGCGATCACCTCCTTCTGCGCCGCCCCGACGCTGTGGCGGAGACTGCTCGCGGCCGGCCCCGGCCGAAGGCCGCCGGCGCTGCGGGAGGCCGTGTCGGCGGGGGAGCCGCTGGGGCCGGAGCTGGTCGACGGATTCCGGGACGCCTGGGGTGTCGGCATCCGGGACGGATACGGCCAGACCGAGACGACGGCGATGATCGGGAGCCCGCCCGGTACCTCCCCCGCCGGACTCGGGTGGTCGCTGCCCGGCTACCGGGCGGTGCTGCTGGACCCCGGCAGCGGGCGTGAGGTACCGGACGGTTCCCCCGGCGAACTGTGCCTCGATCTCGCCGACCGGCCCGCCGGGCTGATGCGCGGCTATGCGGACGATCCCCGGCGCACCGCCGAGGTGTTCGCCTCGGGGTACTACCACTCGGGCGATCTGATGGTCCGGGCCCCGGACGGGAGTCTGCGGTACCGGGGCCGCGCCGACGATCTGTTTCTCTCCCACGGGCACCGGGTCTCCCCGGTGGAGCTGGAGGCGCACCTGCTGCGGGATCCGGCGGTGCGGGAGGCCGCGGTGGTGCCGGTCCCCGATCCCGTGGGCCTGTGGGTGCCGAAGGCGTATGTCGTCCCGGCCGCCTGGGCCCCGGCGGACGCCACCACCGCGGCCGCGGTGTTCGCCCGGCTGCGCGAGGTGCTCCCGGACGAGCAGCGCATCCGGGTGGTGGAATTCTGTGGCGCGCTGCCGCGTACCCGGTCGGGCAAGGTGCGCCGGGCCCACCTCCGCGACCGGGCCCCGGGGACGGAGCACCGGTCCTGAGCGGTGGGGCGCCCGGTCTCGTGCGGTGCGTCGACGGACGGCCCCAGGGAGAACACCGCGCTCACCCTGCCGTGTCACCGGATGAGAAGCCCTTCTCATCCCGTGACAGTCCTCCCATAGTCGTTGACCGTGGGCCGAAGCCCTCCTAATGTCCCCGTTTACCGCGGTGCGGCGCGGTGCTTCCCGTTCTCCTGGTGTGGTCCGGGCCCGGACCGTGCCAGGCGGTCTTCACGGGGAGCCGGTGCCGTACGGCGTCTCAGGACGGGACGGGCCCGTCGCTCCTCCGGGCGGCGCTGTCCCGCTGGGGACTGCTCGTCGGTCTGGCCACTCCCGTACAGGCCGACGAGCACCCGGATCGGCGGGCGGGGCCACGGGACTACGCCGACGCCGGCAACTGCGCGGACCGCGCCCGCAGGGCGAGCGACGCGGTGTAACGGCGCAGCAGGAGTACGGCGGTGGTGGCCAGGCCGGTGAGGAGGCCCAGCCAGATGCCGAAGGTGTCGAGCCCCAGCGGATGGGCGAGCAGCCAGGCCGCAGGCAGTCCCACCGCCCAGTACCCGACGAGAGTGATCCGGAATCCGCTCCTGGTGTCGTCGAGGCCGCGCAGCAGACCGACGCCGATGTTCTGCGCGCAGTCGAAGAACTGCAGTACGGCGGTGATGACGAGCAGTTGGGCCGCGATGGCCAGAGCCCGGTCGGAGCCGGAGTCCAGGAACGGAGCCAGGACCAGCCGGGGCAGGGCGAGATAGACGATGCCGACGACGGTCATCACGGCGCCCGCGCAGACGAGTGCGGTGTTCTTGATGCGGCGGGCGTCGTCGTGGCGGCCCAGGGCGAGTTCACGGCTGACATTGATGGACGCGGCGTGGGACAGCCCGATGGCGACCTGGAAGACGATGTACACGAGCTGGTTGACGGCGGTGTGCGCGGCGAGGGCGGCGGTCCCGAAGGACCCGGCCATCAGCGCGGTGAGAGAGAAGAACCCGGCCTCCGAGCCATAGGTCGCGGCGATCGGCACGCCGAGGCCGATGAGCCGCCTGACCACGGCGGGGTCGGCCTTCGCGGCGTTCAGGGTGAGCAGCGGAGCGAGTTCCCGGTCCCGTTTGGCGGCGGCGTACAGCGCGGCGAAGGACAGCAGATAGACGGTGGAGGTGGAGACTCCGATACCGGTCAGCCCCAGGCGGGGCAGTCCCCAGGTGCCGTGGACGAGGACCCAGTTCAGGCCCGCGTTGACGGCGATGGAGGCGATGGTGATCCGCAGCAGGGCCTGCGGGCGGCGCATCCCCATGGTGAACTGGCGGATCGCCTGGAACCACAGACGGGGCAGCAGTCCGGGGGCCAGGGCGAGCAGCATGGTCCGGACGTCCGCCACGACGGCCGCTTCCTGGCCGAGCCAGGACAGCGCCCGGCCGATGAGGATCATCAGGACGGCCCCGGCGATCCCGGTGAGCGTGGCGACGGCCATGCTCGCGCGGACGATCGCCCGGACGTCGTCGTGTGCCCTGGCCGTCTGGCTCGCGCCGTCCGCGCCGGTGGCCGCCGTCCGTTCCCCGCGGGCCGCCGCCGCGGCTATCCGGTTGCCGGCGGCGCCCACCAGCCCCACGCCCATGGTGCGCACCTGGTTGAAGATGACGATGGCCAGGCCGCCCGCCGCCAGTTCCCGGGTCCCCAGCAGGCCCATCATCACCGTGTCGGTGGTGGTCAGGGCGACCTGGGCGAGCTGGGTCAGGATCAGCGGTACGGCGAGGGTGGCCAGTGCGCGGCTGTCGCGGCCGAGAGTGGTCAGCATCGGGGGTGGCGGTCCCTGCGGAGTTTGGTGAGCAGTTCGTCGATGTCCCGCTCCACCAAGGGGTCGAGGAGGTCGCGGGCCTGCATCCAGTCGTCGTTGAACACGGTGTCCAAGTACTTCTCCCCGCCGTCGTTGACCAGGGCGACGATAGTCGTGCCCGGCGGAAGACCGGAAAGCCGGGTCAGTGCCTCGTACACCACACCCCCCGCGGAGCCGCCGATGAGCAGCCCGGTGCGGGCGACGGCTCGGCAGGCGGCGAATGCCTCGATGTCGCCGACCTTGACCCCTTCGTCGATGAGGCCGAAGTCGACCAGCGCGCCGATCTCCGCTCCCTCGGGGGTGCCGGTGCCGGACTGGTGGTAGGCGTGGGCGGGGCCGCCGAACGCGATGGACCCCTTGGGCTCGACCCCTATCGTCCGGCAGCCGGGTACGATCCCGCGCAGCTCGCGGGCGGTGCCGCACAGGGCCCCGCCGGTGCCGACCGCGCCGATGACGACATCGATCCGGCCGCCGAGCGCCTCGGCCAGCTCATGGGCGACGGGGAAGTATCCGGCGCCGTTGCTGGGGTTGTTGTGCTGCTCGGTGAAGACGGTGTTGTCCCGGTCGCGGGCCAGGTCCTCGGCGAGTTCCTCGCGCGCGGCGGTGGCCAGTTCCCCGCTTCCGTCGTCGGGGACGTAGACGAGTTCGGCGCCCAGGGCCCGCATGGCGCGCAACTTGTCCCCGGCGGCGTGCCGGTCGACCACCGCGGTGAAGGCGTAGCCGCGTTCGGCGGCGATGACGGCGAGCCCGAGGCCCGTGTTGCCCGAGGTGGACTCGACGATCCGGCCGCCCGGCCGCAGCTCCCCGCGGGCCTCGGCGTCGGCGACCATCCGGCGGGCCATACGGATCTTCGCCGTGCCGGTGGGGTTGAACATCTCCAGCTTCAGCAGCAGCCGGCTGCCGGTGTCCGTGGCGGCGAGTTCCAGCAGCGGTGTGCCGCCGATGAGGTCGGACACCCGGGAGACCACGGCGGGACGGTGAAGTGCGCCGGACATCGCATCCTCCGGTGAGGTCGGTGAGGTCGGTGAGGTCGGTGAGGCTTGGATGGCTCCGTGCCCGGTGGGCCGGGTCAGCCGGGGGGACGGTCGAGCCGCCAGCGGGGCCGCGGCCGGTCGGTGCGGTCGATGACGATCTTCGGCGGGAGCGGCAGCTCGTGGAACGCGGATTCGTTGGAGTCCATCTGGTATCCCGCCGTGTTGGGGTAGACCAGCAGATCGCCGATGCGGGGGCGGCGCCGGAAGGGAATCTTCCGCCAGGTGAGCATGTCCGACTCCAGACAGGTCGCCGCGCCCACGGCGGCGGGCCAGCTGCCGGCGGGGGCGTCCGCGGGCCCGTCGGCGCAGTACGGAAGCAGCCGGGGATCGGGCAGATACTCGCTGTTGAACCACTGTTCGGACAGGCTCAGACTGGTGCCGTCCACGGTCAGCAACCGGTATCCGTCCCGGTCCTTGACCCCCTGGACGCGGAACACGGTCGCGCCCGCCCGGTCCAGCAGTGCGCGCCCCGGCTCCAGCAGCAGCCGGATGCCCGATTCGGTGAGCAGTTCCCCCAGCCGGAGCGTGTGTCCCTCGGGCCGGGCGAGCAGCAGGGCCCGCAGGGCGCCCGCTCCGGCGGCGGGGGAGTGATACGGGTAGAAGCCGCCGCTGTCGAAGGACTTGCCCGCGTGGTAGTGGCCGCTGTGCTGCTCGGTGAGGAACGCGTGCCAGCTCGCGGCGTCGGTGTAGCTGACGGCCAGGCCGCCGCCGACGCTGATCCGGTCCGCCACCAGCCCCCGTGCGCGGGCCCGGCGGCACCGTTCCACGAGCCGCCCGGCGAGATCGGCGCGCGGCTGGGGCTCGTATCCGGACAGATGAAAGCTGAAGCCTTCCATCCGGACCAGCTCGCCCGCCCGGACACAGCGGTCCAGGGCGGTGGCCAGTTCGGCGTCGTTCATACCGAAGCGGCTGTACGGCTGGGTGGGCGGCAGCACCCGGAGCAGCAACCGGGCGCGCTTGTGCTCTCCCGGTGGCGGCAGCGGCGAGCGGGACGCCTCGGGCCACCGGCTGCCGCCCCGATGGGCGCTGCCCACGGTCGTGACGATCCTGTCGAGTTCGTCGAGCGCGTCCACGGCGATCAGCGCGCCCTGCCTAACCGCCAGACGCAGCAGGGCGGGGTCCTTGGCCGGTCCGGTGACGACGAGGTGTGCCCCCGGCACGCCGTGCCCGAGCGCATCCCGCAGCTCGCCGGTGGAGGCGACATCGACACCCGTACCGCTCGCGGCGCAGCGCTCCATCCACACCGCGGCCTTGTTGGCCTTCTTGGCGAAGTACACGCGTCCGTCGACGCCCGCCTCCCGCAGGGTGGTGTACATCGCCCCGAGATTGGTGTCGAAGGCGTCCGGCAGCAGAAAGTGGAAGGGGCCGCCGAAGGCGTGGGACAGCTCTTCGAGCAGCCCGCTCGCCAGTACCGCGTCGGTGGCGGGGTCGGGCAGGGCGGGCAGTGCCGGCAGCCGGGGGTCGCTCACCGCCACAGCGGCACCCCGGTGCCCAGGCCCTGGGCGAGGGCGAGTTGGGCGAAGCGGTGGCCAAGGGCGATATCGGTGACGACCAGACCGCTGTTGTAGGCGAAGATCCGCTCCTCGGCCGACTGCCGGCCGGGGGCCGCGCCCGCGATGACGGCGGGGAGTTCGGCGTCGACGGGCGGGAGCAGTCCGCCGGCGTCGGCCAGATCGGTGCCGGTGACCTTCATCTGCGCCTCGCTGGTGGCGATGACGCGATCGGCCCGGTGCAGCGTCGAGGGGGCCAGACCGTGGCCGACCAGGACGGCGAGCGCCCCGGGCTTCAGCCACTCGGCCTCCACGGCCGCCGGGGTGTGTCCGCCCGCGGTCGCGACGACGATGTCGGCATCGGCGGCGGCGGCCCGCAGATCGGTGACGATCTCCACCTCGCGGCCGGGGAAGTGGGCGCCCAACCGCTCCTCGGCGGCGGCGATGCCCCCGGGGTGCGTACCGGACAGCATCAGCCGGTCGAGATTTGGGAGAACGGTGAGCAGAAACGGCAGGGCGAGCCGTCCCTGGGTGCCGGTGCCGATGACCAGCGCGCCGCGCGCGCCCGGCGGCGCGCACTCGCGGGCGAGCAGCGCGGAGGCCGCCGGGGTGCGCAGGGCGCCGACGCGGGAGCAGTCCATCATCGCCACCGGCAGGCCGGTGACATCGTCGTAGAGCGTCAGGGCAGTGTAGTAGTGCTGCTCGGCACGCCCCTTGTCCAGGCCGTGTTTGTACGAGGTCTTGATCGCGACGACCGAGCGGGAGCCGTCGCGCCCGAGCATCGCGTACGCGACCGAGTGCCCGTCCTCGGGGCTGACGGTCAGCTTGCGGGGGTTGTCCGACCGGCCCGCGTGGAGGGTGCGGTACGCGCCCTCCACGGTGGCGACCACATCGGACAGGGATATGTCGATCCCCGCCAGATCGCTGGTGGAGAGGATGCGCAACTGCCCGGCGTCGCCCGGTACGGGGGTGGGCGGTGTGTCGGTCATGGCTGTGTTCCTCCGGTCCTGGGATGAATGGACGGTCGGACGTTCGGACGGACGGACGGACGGACGTCGGTCGGTCGGACGGCGGTGGGCCAGTGCGTCGGTCGGTCAGTCGGTCAGCCGGTCAGTCGGTGAAGGTGCTCACCGGCCGGCGGCTAAGGCACCGGGTCTCGCCGGCCCGGCGGGTCCCGTCAGACGGTGTGTGCTTCGCGGGCGGTCTGGCCGTAGCCGTGTTCGTCCGACTCGGCGGGCGGCCGGGTGCGCCTGCCGGGTACGCGGACGGACGCGCGTTTGAGCCAGCGGTCGGTGCCGTCGTAGCGGGGCCGGAAGGGGACCCGGCCGTGGACGACCAGATCGTTGTCGATGACGAGTACGTCGCCCGCGTCGAGGCTGACCGCCAGTGACACCCGGTCGAGTTCGGCCTCCAGCCGCCGGTAGGCGGCCCGATAGGTCTCGTCCGCGTCCGCCAGCGGGGTGTACGCCGGGTCGAAGCGCAGCGTCATCCCGTCCGCGGCGGTGTAGAGCGTGGGCACCGAAGGAGGCTCGCCACCGGCGAAGTCCCGGGCGTCGGCATAGGCGTCGTCGGGGAGGATCGGCAGGGTGGGGCGGGTCAGGACGGCGATGTCCTCGTCCGTGAGCCGTACGTTGCGGATGCCCGCGGCGGTGGTGGCGACGCGGTCGTGGTTGCGGATACAGCCGAGGATCAGCAGATGGGCGCGGCCGGGGTGGAAGGCGTCCTCGGTGTGCGGGCTGAGCAGCACCGTGGAGCCCGCGCCGGTCTGTTCGCTCTCGTGTCCGGGCGAGGGCACGATGTTGTGGACGAAGCGGCCGTCCTGCTGGCCCTCCCAGGCGATGGGGTTGCCCATCACCGTGGCGAGCAGCAGCAGGGCGATGTCGTGGACCCCGCCTCGGTCCCCGGCGGTGGCCCAGCCGGCGGGTGTGGGGCCGACGGCCCGGTCGTCGACGTCCAGACCCCGCAGGACGAACAGTCCGTCGGGGGTGTCTGCGGGGCGGCAGTGATGGCGCAGGCTCCGCCCGAGTGCGGTGGCGCACCGGGCGAGACGCGCCAGAAACGGGGGAGAGGTCGCCGAGGTGCCGAACTCGGCCCATAAGTCCTCCGACATCCGGCGGAGTTCGCCCCGGGAGCGGGTGTCGAGCTGACGGACAGGTGCGGCTGCCGTGCTCATGGCCATGAGATCCGTTTCGGTTGGAATCCGGAGGAATCTGACCCGCTGGGTGTGCCGTGCTCGGGCGCTGTGACGTCGTACCGGCGAGTGCTGTGACGTGGTGCCGTTCGGCGCCGGACGGCCGCTTCGGGCAGGACCGTCCAGGGGGCCGACTGTCAGCGGGCGGTTCGGACGCTAGCATCCTGGTTAGGTAAGGCAACCCTTAGTTTTTGGTCATTGGCGCATCCGGGGCGCCTCAAGTGCGTACAGGCCGTACGCTTTTCGGCCGCTCCGGGGGCATGCCGGACGCCCGGGTCCGCCCCGGGCGGGGTTGCGGGAGCGGTTCTCTTTAGGGTAGGCAACCCTAAGTGTCAGACTCCCTGCTGTTCCGAACCGGATCGAGGATGTACGTGAACGTCACCAGGCGCCAAGTGCTGTGGGCCGGCGGAGCGATAGGCACGGCGGCCCTCCTCGCCGCCTGTTCCGGCGACGGGGACAAGGCCGCCTCGACCGGACCCGGTGCCCAGGGCGGCAGGCCGAAGAAGGGTGGCACGCTCCGGGTGGGCGCGCTCGGCCGGGCGTCCGCCATCACCCGGGACCCGCACGGCTCCCAGGCCAACGAGAGCGACTATCTCGTCATCGCCCTCGTCCACGACACCCTCACCGCCCCCGGCGCCAAGACCAACACCGTCCCACGCCTGGCCTCCCGCTGGGCGGCCTCCGACGACCTCAGGACCTGGCGCTTCACCGTCGCCGACGGCGCGGCCTTCCACGACGGCACCCCGCTCACCGCCGATGACATCGTCTGGTCGCTGCGCAGGCTGCGCGGCACCCCCGCCGGAGCATCCCGGCTGCCCGGCATCAAGGCCGGGAACATCAGGGCCGAGGGCACCGGCACCGTCGTCCTCGTATCCGACTACCCCAACGCCGAACTGCCCCTGCTCCTGCGGCTGTCGACCTTCGTCCTCAAGAAGGGCACCCGGGACGACGCGCTCGCCAAGGCACCCGGCGCGGGCCCCTTCAAACTGGAGTGGTTCCGCTCCGGCAACGCCCGGCTCGTACGCAACGACAAGTGGTACGGCGGCGAAGTCCTCCTCGACGCGATCGAGGTGAAGATCTTCGAATCCCCGCAGGCGATGTCCAACGCCCTGCTCGCCGGACAGATCGACCTGGCCTCCAACGCCGGAGCGGTCGCCGCCCGTACGGCCAAGAAGCGGAAGGACATCCAGATCCTGCGCCGCCCCCACGACATGGCGATGCCGATCGTCATGCGCACCGCGTCCGGCCCCTTCGCCGACCCCCGGGTACGCGAGGCGCTGCGGCTGGCCGTCGACCGCGAGGCCATGGTCGAGCAGGTCCTGTCCGGGTACGGCCATGTCGCCAACGACATCCTCGGCACCGGCGACCCCGCCTACGCCAAGGACATCCCCCAGCGCACCCGGAACCTCACCCGGGCGAAAGCGCTGCTGAAGGAAGCGGGCTTCGACACCGCCAGGACCTACCGGCTGACGACCACCGAGGACATCGCGGGCCTCGCCGAGTCCGCCACCCTCTTCGCCGCCCAGCTCCGCGAGGCCGGGGTGAAGATCGAGGTGGTCAAACAGGAATCCGCCACCTTCTGGGACAAGACCTGGCTCAAGGGCGACCTCTACACGACCTACTGGGGCACCAACGACTCCGTCGCCTTCCTCGCCAGCAAGACGATGGTCTCCGAATCCGGTACCAATGAGACCGGCTGGAAGAACACCGCCTTCGACGCCGCCTACCGCAAGGCGATGGGCACCAAGGACCCCGCCGAACGCGCCGACGTCGTCCGCGAACTCCAGCAGATCGAGCACGACGCCTCCGGCTATCTCCTCTGGGGCGTCGCCGACGGCATCGATCTGGCCGCCGCCGCCGTGCGCGGACTGCCCACCCTGCCCGGCTACGGACGTGTGCAGCTGGAGCGCGCGTGGCTGGCCCGCTGAGCGGTACGGCGAAGCGGCTCGCGCCCGCGCCCGGCCCCGACCTCGACCCGGGGCCGCCCTGGCCGGCCCGGCGCGTGCTGTCCGGGGTGCTGCGGCTCGCCGGTCTGCTCGCCCGCCGGGCCGTGCTGCTCGGCGTGCTGCTCGCCGCCGTGTTCGCCGCGGTGGAACTGCTGCCGGGCGACGCGGCCTCCGCCACCTCGGAGCGCGGGGAGAGCGCGGCCGACCGCGAGGCGCGGCGCGTGCTCCTCGGCCTCGACCGCCCGGTCCTCACCCGCTTCGCCGACTGGATGACCGGCCTGCCCACCGGGGACCTCGGGACCTCCGCACGGGGCGAGAGCGTCACCGAACTGCTGTCGCGCCCCTTCCCCAACACCCTGCTGCTGGGGGCCCTCGCCCTGCTGGTCACCCTCGCCGTCTCGCTCGCCCTCGGCTGCTGGGCGGCGCTCAGGCCCGGCGGCAGGACCGACCGCGCCGTATCGGCCACCGCCACCGGGGTGCTCGCACTGCCCGAGTTCGTCGTCGCGGTCGCCCTGGTCCTGGTCTTCGCCCTGTGGACCGACTGGCTGCCCGCCGTCACCCTCGCCGGGGCCGACGGCGCACCCGCCTCCTGGACCATGCTTGTACTGCCCGTGCTCGCCCTGTCGATCCCGCAGATCGGCTGGAACACCCGCATCGTGCGCGCCGCCCTCGCCGACGAGTCCGCCGCCCCCCATGTGGAGACCGCCGTCATCGACGGACTGCCCCGCCACCGCGTACTGACCCACCATCTGCTGCCCGGTGCCCTGCCCACCATCGCGGCGGGCATCGCCACCTCGACCGGAATGCTGCTGGGCGGCGCCGTCGTGGTGGAGACCATCTTCAACTACCCGGGCATCGGCTCGGTCCTCGCCGGGGCCGTCACCGACCGGGACAGCCCGGTCATCGCCGCGGTCGTCGCCGTCACCGGAGCCGTCATCACCGGCGTACTCCTGCTCGCCGATCTGATCCGGGCCCGCGCCTCCGGAGGCCGCATATGACCGCGCCACGGCAGAACCCGCGCTCCGCGCGCGATCCGGACGCCCCGCGCGGCCCGGACGCCCCGCGCGGCCCGGACGCCCCGCACAAGCCGGACTCCCCGCGGTCCAGTGGCGCGGAGCCCGCCGCTGAACGGTCCACCGCCCCGCAGCGGAAGCCCAGCCACCGGCCCGCGCGCGGGACCGTCCTGCGTATCGCGCCCGCCGTCCTGCTGGTGACTCTCGCCGTCGTCGGGCCGTGGCTCGCCCCGCACACCGTCGACACCCCCGTCACCGCCCCCTACGCGGAACCCGGGGGCCCCGCACCCCTCGGCGGCGACCAGCTCGGGCGGGACGTACTCACCCGGCTCCTCGCGGGCGGCCGTGAACTCATCGCCACCTCCCTGCTCGTCACCCTCCTGGTCACCGTGTCGGCGGCGCTGCTCGGCGCTCTCGCCGCGCTGCGCCCGGCCGTCGGACGGATCGTGGAGCGGACGGCGGATGTCCTGATGCTGCTGCCCGCCGTCCTCGGCATCCTGCTCATCGCGCTGTCCTGGCCGGGCGGCGGGCGGCTCGCGGTGATCGCCGCCGCCACCGTGATGGGCGTGCCCTACGCGGTGCGGCTCGTCGCCGGGGCGGCGGCGCCCGTCGCCGCCTCCGGCTATGTCGAGGCGGCGGCCGTCGGCGGCGAACGACTGTGGCACCTAGTCGTCCGCGAGGTACTGCCCAATCTCCGCGCGACCCTCCTCGCCCTGTTCGGACTGCGCTTCGTCGCGGCCGTGTACGTCGTCGCCACCGCGGGCTTCCTCCAGGTCGGCCCCCAGCCGCCCGCCGCCGACTGGGCGCTGATGATCCGTGAGAACGCGGGCGGCATCGTCCTCAACCCCTGGGCCGTCCTGGCCCCCAGCGCCGCCATCGGCCTGCTGGCCATGAGCGTCAACCTGGCCGCCTCGGCCCTCGTACCCCGGACCGGCCGGAAAGCGGTGACCGCCCTGTGAACCATCTGCCCCACTGGTATCCCGAAGGCCAGCCCCCCTCCGCCGAGGCGGCGGTGAGCGTACGGGATCTCACCATCGCCGCCCAGGACGGCCGCATCCTGCTGGACCGGGGCTCGCTGGAGCTGCGGCCCGGCCGCGTCACCGCGCTCACCGGGGTCTCCGGCAGCGGAAAGACCACACTGCTCCGGGCCGTCGCCGGTGCCCTGCCCCCGCTGGCACGGCGCACCACGGGCACCATCGAGGTACTCGGCCAGGATGTGCCGGCCCTCGGCGCCGCCGAACTGCGGGCGCTGCGCCGCCACCGGATCGCCTACCTCGGACAGGACCCGGGATCGGGCCTCAACCCCCGGATGACGGTACGCCGCCTGCTCGCCGAACTCGCCGTGGACACCCGCACCGAGGCACTGACCGCGCTGCTCGGGGAAGTCCGGCTGCCCCCCGACCCCGGCCTGCTGCGCCGCCGTACGACCGAACTGTCCGGAGGCCAGCAACGGCGGGTGGCGCTGGCCAGGGCGCTCGCCCGTCACCCGGCGGTCCTGCTGCTCGACGAACCCACCGCGGGACTCGACCCGGCGCTGCGCGAGGAGATCGCGGAACTCCTGCGCCATCTCGCGAAGAGCCACCGGCTGGCCGTCGCCCTGTCCTGCCACGACGACGACCTGGTCGCCCGGCTGGCGGACGACGTCGTGGAACTGTCGCCTCGCCGGCCGGGACCACGGCCCGCCGTTCCCCGCCCGGCCCGACGCCCACCGCACGCCGACCGCGATCCCGTACTCCGCGTATCCGGCCTGGGGGCGGCGTTCCTCCTCAGAGGCCGCCCCGTCCCCGTCCTCCACGACATCGGCCTCACCGTCGCCGCCGGTTCCAGCACGGGCATCGTCGGCGCGTCCGGCTCGGGCAAGACCACCCTCGTACGCGCCGTCGTCGGACTCCACCGCCCCACCGGGGGCACGGTACGACTCGACGGTGTGGCACTCGCCCCCGCCGCCCGGCGGCGTACCCGCGAGCAGCGCCGGCGCCTCCAGTACGTACCCCAGGATCCGCTGGGCACCCTCAACCCGAGCCGTACGGTCGGCGCGGCGATCGGCCGCCCCCTGCGACTGCACCGGCGTGCCGGACGCGAACAGGCACCCGCGCGGGTCCTGGAACTCCTGGACCGGGTCGGCCTGCCCGCCGCCTTCGCGGACCGCTACCCCCGGGAACTCTCCGGCGGGCAGCGTCAGCGCGCCTCCATAGCCCGCGCGCTGGCGGCCGATCCCGACGTGCTGATCTGCGACGAGGTGACCTCAGCCCTCGACGCGGGGACGGCCGACGCGATCATGGACCTGCTCGAAGAACTGCGCGGCGGCCGGGGCCTGGCCGTCGTCCACATCAGCCATGATCTGCGGCTGGTCGCACACCGCACCGATACGCTCCATGTCCTCTCCGAGGGCCGCAACGTCGAATCCGGGCCCACCGCACAGCTCTTCGCCGCACCGTCCCACCCCGTCAGCGCCGCCCTGGTGGCCGGCCGCCCGGCCTCCCCCGCACCCCTCCCGCGGCGCTGACGGGACGACAACGCCCATCACCGAATCTCCCAGGAGTGACGATGGACCAGCAGACGCCGATGAGCAATCTCCTGTACCGCGATCCGGAGTTGTACGAGGCGGCCTTCCTCGACGCCGACGACCCGGTGCCCGGCATGTGCCGGCAGATGCTCGGGCGCCACCTCGGGACGGCGCCGCGGACGTTACTCGACATCGGCTGCGGCACGGGCCACGATGTCGCCGGATTCCGGGCCGAGGGGCTCGACTGTGTGGGTGTCGACCAATCCGAGAGCATGGTCTCGTACGCCCGCCGCCGGCATCCGGGCCTTGAATTCCTGGCCGACGACATGCTGTCGGTGCGCCTCGGCCGGAAGTTCGACGTCATCACCTGTCTGGGGTGGGTGCTCAACTACGCCAGGACCAACGACGAGGTCCACCGGGTGATGGAGACCTTCGCCGCGCACGCGGAGCCCGGGACGCTGCTCGTCCTCGGGACCCTCAACCCCTACGGCGCCCTGGAGGGCAAGGGGCCGCGGCGCCGGATATCCATCGACACCGACCGCTTCCGGGGCACCGCCGAGTCCCGGTACACGTGGGACAGGCACCGTCAACTGCTCACCCGTGAACGCGTCTGGCGCATCGAGGGGCAGCCCGAAGTGGTGGACCATGTCCGGCTCCGGCTGCTCTACCCCATGGAGCTGAGCCACCATCTGTCGGCGTCAGGTTTCATGACGCTGGGGATGTACGACAACGCGGCGCTGTCCGACAGCGATCTCGGCGGCACGGCCCTCTACACCGCCGCGCGCTTCCAGGGGTAGCGCGGAACAGCACGGCCGCGCGCGCCGAGGACCGCCCGTCCGGCGCGAGGACCGCCCGTCCGGCGCGAGTGCGGCCGGGTGCTCAGTCCTCGGTGCAGGTGTAGTGGTCGGCCGAGGTGTTGATCCGGCTCAGCAGCCCGCGCAGATCCGCGCGCTCCCGCTGGGACAGATCGGTGAACAGCTCGCTCTCCACCTCGGCCAGGGTGGCGTCCGACCTGGCCAGGGCGGCGGTCCCGGCGGGCGTGATCTCCACGATGTGCCGGCGGCGGTCCGCCGGGTCCCGCCTGCGCAGGGCCAGCTCCGCGCGCTCCAGGTCGTTGAGCACGGCCACCAGCACGCTCGGGTCGACCCCCAGCACATCGATCAGCGCCTGCTGGCTCACCGGACCGGAGTCCAGATGCCGCAGCGCCATGATGTGCCGGGGGGTCAGCCCGGCTGCGCTGAGGGCGCTGCGGAGCAGCACATTGGCGATCGCGCCATGTCTGGCCAGCAGGAAGGCCAATCCGTCCATGGGCTCCTCAGTCGTGTGCGCTCGCATCTCAATATGGTAACAGGACCCCTACTGTCGATTAACCTCAATCGTTGATAGAGTTCAACGATATTTGTTCATCAACTGTAAGAGGTCCCATGTTCATCGCGTACGTCGTCGCCGCAGTCCTGCTGTCCTTGATGCTGGCCGCCTCCGGGCGCGGGAAGCTGGTCAAGGAGAAGCGGGTGACGGAGACGCTCACCGGACTGGGTGTGCCGCTCCGCTGGTTCGGCCCGCTCGCCCTGCTGGAGATCGTCGCCGCCGTCGGACTGCTGGCCGGTATCTGGTACCGGCCGCTCGGAGTGGCCGCAGCGGTCGGCACGGTGCTGTACTTCGTCGGTGCGATCATCACCCATCTGCGGGCGAACGACGCCAAGGGGACCGTGTCCCCGGGCGTGGTGCTGGTGCTGTCGGCCGTCCCGCTGGTGCTGGGTGTCCTCTCGGCCTGAACTCGGCCTGAACTCGGCCAGAACCGGATTCGGCACGGACGCCACATCGCGGACCTCGGCGCGCGTCGCGTCGGCCCGGACCGGCTCCCTCACCTCACCCCGCCGCGCGTCACCTCGCCGCGCGTCACCTCGCGTCGAGCCAGCCCCTGCGGGCCAGTTCCGCCCGGAACCGTCCGTACGCGTCATCCATCGCCTGCCGCTCGGCACGCACCGGTTCGAACACCGTCCCGGTCCCCGTCATGGCCCCGGCACTCGACGACAGGTCCTCGTGCAGAGTGCCGGTCGCGGCGAGCACCGCCGCGCCGAACGCCGTCTCCGCCCGCTCGACCACCCGGACCGGCCGGTCCAGGACGGTGGCCCGGATCGCCGTCCACACCGCGCTGCGGCTGCCGCCCCCTGCCGTGTGCAGGGGGCCGGAGACCACCACACCCAGGCTCCGCACCCGGTCGAGCGCCAGCCGTTCGACGAAGGCGACACCTTCGAGCGTCGCCCGGTGCGCGTCCGCGTCGTCCACCGGGACACCGAGGCCGAAGCCGCGCGCCGCACCGGACACAAAGGGAAACCGCTCCCCGTCCCGGAGCAGCGGATAGCGCACATACGAGGCGGGCCCCCGGTCCCGGGCGGCGCTGTCCAGGGCCGGCAGCCGCGCGGGGTCGACGGCCGCCAGCGCCTCGCCGCCCGTGTTGGACGCCCCGCCCGGCAGCCACCAGCCGTCCGGGTGCCGATGGCTGTACAGGGCTCCCGCCGGGTCGCGCACCAGTTCCTCGGTGACGCCCTTGAGGACATACGTCGTGCCGAGCACACCCACGAAGGCGCCCGGTGCCACCGCTCCGGTCGCGATCTGCCCGGCGCAGCCGTCCGTCATCCCGAGACGTACGGAACACCCGGCGGGCAGCCCCGTCTCCTCGGCCGCCGCCGGGCCGACGACACCCGCCTCGGTGCCGGGGGCCCGTACCTCGGGCAGTGAGTCCACGGGGAATCCGAGCGCGTCGAACACCTCACCCGCCCACTCGCCGGCCCGGGCGTCGTAACCGGACTTGAGCGCGTGGCTCCAGTCCACGGCGACCGGATGGCCCGTCAGCATCCGGCCCAGGGCCTCCGGTGTGTGCAGCACACGGCGCAGGGCGGAGCCGTACGTCTGCCGGCACCAGACGGCGCGACCCAGCGCCGCGGTGGGGCCGACCGAGAGGCCGAGCTCCTGCCAGCGGGCGCTGCCCAGTTCCTGGGCCTTCGCATTGAGATCGGCGGCACGCCGGTCGTCGTACATCAGGGCAGGGCCGAGGAACTCCCCGTCGGCACCCGCCGGGACGATGGTGCCCGAGGTGGCGGCCACGGACACCGCCACCACCTCACGGCCGCCCAGCGGCAGGGAGCCGGTGACCCGGCGCAGCGCGGACCGGGCGGCGGGCCACCACCGCCCGGCGTCCTGCTCGCTCGTCCCCCCGCCGCCGCGCACGGGCGGCGGCAGCGCGGCCACCGACTCGGCGAGCACCCGGCCCCGCGCGTCCGCGCACACCACCCGCACCGAGGCGGTGGCCATGTCGACGCCGATCACGGCCGGGTGGCGGGAGGTCGTCCGTCGGGGTCCACTGCTCATGGCGGGAGGCGTCCTTTCGTTGCACCCGCACGGCACCGGAACAGACGTCAGCGGGACAGACGTCAGCGGCCGTGACGGACGGGAAACCGGCTCACCCGGGAGCACGGAGGGGGCTCAGGCGTCGTGCCGACTCCGGCCACGGCCGGCCGCAAACGTTTCTCCCCAGCCAGGATGTGATTGACTCGTGTGAAGTTAACACACCATCCATCATCGGTGGTAGGGCGCGTTCATGAGGCGACGGGCGCCACACTCACCCGGGTCTGCTCCCGCAGCCTGCCGAGCAGCTCCGGCTCCACCCCGTCGTCCACGATGAGATGGTCGAGACCGTTCACCGGCCCCACCCGGTGCAGCGCGGTGCGGGCGAGCTTGGTGTGGTCCATGAGCATGACCTTGCCCGCGCCCGATGTGAGCATGGCCCGCTTGACCAGCACCACGTCCTGCTCCTGGTGGTACGCCATCCTCGCGTCCAGCGCGGACGTCGAGACCACCACCAGGTCCACGGAGAGCGCCTCGATCGCCTCGACACAGGGGACCCCGAGGAACGAGTCATGGGTGCGTGAGTACTCACCGCCCAGGGCGATCAGCCGGACCCCCTCCCGGTCGGTGAAGACGTCGACCACCCGCCGGGCGTTGGTGACCACCGTGAGCGGGGCCATGTCCACCAGCAGGCCGGCCAGGGCCAGGACGGTGGTCGAGTCGTCCAGCATCACCGACATACCGGGCTCCACCAGTTCGGCTGCGGTGCGGGCTATCGCCTTCTTCTCCGCCGTGTTGACCCCGAGCCGGTAGTCGAGATTGGACTCGAACACCGTGGAGGGCAGGGCGGAGGCACCGCCGCGGAAGCGCCGCAGCACCCCTCGGCGTGCCAGGTCGTCCAGGTCGCGGTGGACGGTCATCAGACTCACGCCGGTGAGCTGGGCCAGGTCCGCGCCGGTGGCCGTACCGTGTTCCACCACATGGTCGGCGATGAGCCGTCGGCGCGCTTCGGCGGATGTCTTCGTCATGTCGATCAGTCTCCCGTACGACGGGACGCGGGCAGATGCGTGGGAATGTTGAGGGCGCGCAGGGCCGTGTCCTGGCCGGAGATCTCGATCTCGGTGACGGCGCCGTTGTCGAGCCGCGGGAAGATCCGCCGGTAGCGGCCCAGCGGCAGCCCGAGCAGCTCGCACAGCGCGATGCGCAGCAGGGTGTTGTGGGCGACGACCAGGACTCTGCCCTCCGGGTGCCGCCCGGCCAGCTCGCGCAGGGCCGAGGTCGCCCGGGCCGCGGCCTGTGGCAGCGGCTCCGAACCGGGGAACCCGCCGGATCCGGCGTCCTCGCGAAACCGCCGTACGGCTTCGGGATCGGCGCGCGCCATCTCCTCGATGGTCCGGCCCTCGGCCCAGCCGAAGTCCACCTCGCGCAGTCCGCCGACCACCTCCGGCTCGCGGCCGAGCGCCGCCGCCGCGGGACGGGCGGTCAGCCGGGCGCGGCTCAGCGGTGAGCAGGCGATCGTGTCCACGCCCGATCCGGCGGCCCAGGAGCCGAGGGCGGCGGCCTGGTCGAGGCCCTTCGGGGTCAGTGCGACATCCGTGACTCCGGCGTACCGGTTCTCGGCATGCCACACGGTCTCGCCGTGCCGGACGAGCAGGAGGCGAGAAGCCATGGGGGACCTTCCTTCTGGTGGGGCCGCTGCGGACCGGTGCGTACGGAAACGGGCGATACGGGCGATACGGTCCGCAGCGGACGACGCGGGCCCGGCGGCTGACGAGGGGAACTGACGAGGGAGCCGACAGGGAACAGACGAGGAAACGGGCGCCTGGTCCCGTGCCGTCGCGGGACACCGGCTCGGGCGGCCGAACGGCACCCGGTTCCGGAACAGACGGACGAAGACATTGCCCCCTCACATGCTCGCTGTTAATTTAACAGGCATTCCACCATCCGAACCCGGGAGCGGCCGAGGGTCCTGGCCGCTCCGGCTTCCCGGCAGAAGGACTGAAGCGTTCATGCGCATCCTCGCCGCAGGCGACCACTTCGTCCGCCCCGCATTGATACGTGCCGCCCTGGACCGGGAGCTGGCGCCCACCGGCCGGGCGTCCCCCGAGATCACCGAACTGACCCTGCCCTGGCCCCATGAGCCCTTCGGACCGGTCGGAGAGGTACGGGAGGCGAGCGGTACCGAGGACCAGCTCGTCGCGGCCCTGTCCGGCGCGGCCGTCTGTGTCACCCAGATGGCCCCGTTCACCGAGCGGGTGTTCGCCGCCGCCCCCGAGCTGCGGCTGGTCGCCGTCTCCCGGGGCGGACCGGTCAACGTGGATCTCGCCGCCGCCACCCGCCACGGCGTCGCCGTCAGCTTCGCCCCCGGCCGCAACGCCCCCGCCGCCGCCGAGTTCGCCGTCGGCCTGATGCTCACCGCGATGCGGCGTATCAGCGCGGCCGACGCCGACCTCAAGCGAGGTACCTGGCGCGGTGATCTCTACGCCTACGAACAGGGCGGCACCGAACTCAGCGGCGCCACGGCAGGACTGGTCGGCTACGGCGCCATCGGCCGCATCGTGGCCCGCGTGCTGGTCGCCTTCGGAGCCAGGGTGCTGGTCGCCGACCCCTATACGGACCCGGCCGCGGCGGCCCGCGACGGGGTCGAACCGGTGGAGCTGGACGAACTGCTGCGCCGCAGCGAGGTGGTGAGCCTGCACGCCCGCCTCACCCCGGAGACACACCATCTCCTCGACGCCCGCAGGCTCGCCCTCCTGCCGCACGGCGCGATCCTGGTCAACTCCGCCCGGGGCGGCCTGCTCGACCACACGCCCCTGCCGGAGATGCTCCGCAGCGGCCGGCTCGGGGCGCTCGCCCTCGATGTGTACGACGTGGAGCCGATCCCGGACGGCTGGGCCCTGCGGGACGCGCCGAACGTCATCACCACCCCCCATCTGGCGGGCGCGACCCGCCAGACCGCACACCGCGCGGCGGAGATCACCGCGGCCGAGGTCGGCCGCTTCGTCCGGGGCGTGGAACTCGCCCACCCGGCCAATCCGGACGTGCTCCTGGCCGGGCGGCCATGAACGGCACCCAGGTCCCGGGACAGGGGAGGAACCCGTGGTGAACACCGTCATCGGCGTCGACATCGGAACGTCGGTCACCAAGGCCGTGGCCTACGACGAGGCGGGGAACGCCCTCGCGTCGGCCGCCCGCCGCTCCCGTCTCGACCGGCTCCCCGGCGGCCGGGTGGAACAGGATCTCGACGATGTCGTGGACAGCGTCCGCGACGTGGTGGCCGAGGTCACCGCCGCCCTGCCCCGGCCCCCGGACGCCGTGGCGCTCACCGGCCAGGGCGACGGACTGTGGCTGCGGGACGCGGACGGCCGCGCCGTCCGCCCGGCGATCTCGTGGATGGACGCGCGGGCCTCGGACCTGGTGGCGCGCTGGCTCGCGGACGGCACGGTCCAGGAGGCGTACGCCCACACCGGATCCGGGATGTTCCCCGGCTGCCACGGGCCCCTGCTGGCCTGGCTCCAGGAACATGAACCGCGCTCCCTGGACCGGGCCGCCGTCGCCGGGTACTGCGTCGACGCCGTCGCCCAGCGGCTCACGGGCGAGGTGTGCCTGGACGCATCCGACGCGACCCTGCCGTTCCTCGACCCCCGCACCCGGACCTATGCGCGCGGGGCGCTGGCCGCCTGCGGGATCGAGGACCGGGCGCCGCTGCTGCCCGCACCCGCGGAACCCGGCACGGTGCTCCGGCTCGACGCCCGGGGCGCCCGGCTGCTGGAGCTGCCCGAAGGGCTGCCCGTCGTGGCCGGACCCTACGATCTGCCCGCGTGCGCGATCGGCAGCGGCGTCCGGGAAACGGGGGACGGCGTACTCATCCTCGGCACCACACTCGCCTCCCAGGTGCTCACCGACCGGGTCGAGATCGACCCCCGGGCCGAACCCGCCGGGATGTGGCTGTGCACCCCCGACCCCGGGCAGTGGCTGCGCGCCATGCCCGCCATGGTGGGGACCGCGGCGCTGGAGTGGGTCCTGGCCCTCACCGGCGCGACCACCGCCGATCTGGACATCCTGCTGGCCGGGAGCCCGCCCGGTGCCCGGGGCGTCACCGCCTTCCCCTTCCTCTCCGAGGCGGGGGAGCGGGCCCCCTTCGTGGAGCCTGCGGCCATCGGCCGGCTGGACGGACTGACCCTCGCCACCGGCCGGGCGGACGCCGTCCGGGCCATGTGCGAGGCCATCGGCTACGCGGCCCGGCACTGTCTGGACACCGCCGGTCTGAGCGGCACCCTCGCCCTGTGCGGCGGCGGCGCCCGTTCGGTGATGTGGGCTCAGCTCCTCGCCGACATCCTCGGCCGGCCGGTCCGTATCCCCCTGGCGGAACAGGTGGGCGCGCTCGGTGTGGTGTCCGTCGCGCGGGCCTCCCTGGACTCCTCGGCAGCCGGGTGGCAGGGCACCCATCAGATGGTCGATCCGCGCCCGGACGTCCGGGCGCTCTACGAGGACGGATACGGCGGCTACCGGGCCGGGTTGGCCCGCGCCCGGGACCGGTGGAGCGGGCGGTCGCGCATTCCCGGACCGGTGCCCGAACCGTCATGACGGTGTGTGAAATAGCCGCCCCGCAAGTATGCATGCACAGCTTCTGTCACGACACGCGGTAGAACCACCGTTAGTTCTGACAGAAGCATTGACAGTACTAACGTGATCGATGTTACGTTTGCCGCGCGGAATCTGTACCGACCGGCTACGGACCGGCTTTTCGCATCGCATCTGGTGACAGTCGCTCCACCAGTCGACCGCCCCCTTTGTCACGGGGCGGAACTCCAAGGAGAACCCAGTGAAGCAGCTCTCTGTCAGAACGTATGCCGTAGCCGTATCCGTCGCGGCCGTACTCGTTTCCGCCACCGCGTGCTCGACGAATGGGACATCCAACGGATCGGGGAGCGGCTCCGCGAAGAACGCGAAGATCGCATTTCTGATGCCCGATCTCGCGTCGACCCGTTACGAGCTGTACGACGCACCGCTCTTCAAGGCCAGGATGAAGGAACTGTGCGACGGCTGCACCGTTCTCTACCAGAACGCGGGCGGCGACGCCGCGAAGCAGCAACAGCAGGCGAACTCGGCCCTCGCCCAGGGCGCCAAGGCGATCGTGATCGACCCGGTGGACTCCGCCGCCGCGGCCACCACCGTCCGTACCGCGCAGGGTCGGGGCGTCCCCGTCATCGCCTACGACCGCCCGATCCCCGCGGCCAAGGCCGACTACTACGTGTCGTTCGACAACGAGAAGATCGGCTCCATGATCGGCCAGTCGCTGGTGGACCATCTCAAGCAGACATCGGCCAAGGGCGGCATCCTCCAGGTCAACGGATCGCCGACCGACGCGGCGGCCGGTCTGATCAAGAAGGGCATCCACCGGGCGGTCGACCCCAGCGGATTCGATCTCCTCGCCGAATACGACACCCCCGCCTGGGAGCCGAGCAAGGCCCAGGACTGGGTCAGCGGCCAGATCAGCAAATTCCGCGGAAAGATCTCCGGAGTGGTGGCCGCCAATGACGGCACCGGGGGCGGTTCGATCGCCGCATTCAAGGCCGCGGGGACGAAGGTTCCGCCCGTGACCGGAAACGACGCCGAAATGGCAGCCGCCCAGCGAATCGTCAACGGCGATCAGTACAACACCATCTCGAAACCCATCAAGACCGTCGCCCGTGCCGCGGCGGACGCGGCATTCGCCTTTGTCGAGGGCAAGAAGCCGAAGGGGAACGCCGAACTCTTCGACACTCCGTCGGAGCTGTTCACCCCGACGGTGGTCACCCAGAAGAATATCGCCGAAGTCCTGGTGGGCTCCGGAAAGCCCCTCAGTACCGCTGATGTGTGCACCGCGAAATACGCCGCCGCCTGTGCCGAACTCGGCATCAAGTGACCGGCTCCGGACCCGGTATCGAGTAGCTCCGCACCCCGGGGGCG
>NZ_JBSGUP010000013.1:0-35682 GCF_053607985.1 Streptomyces sp. NPDC055078 | reverse complement strand
CCGGGCCCGGCGCCGACACCGGCCAGACCCCGGTCCCGGCTCGCGGGATCGAGGACCTGGATACCCTTGCGACCCGAGGAGGAAAGCGGCGTATGGCGACGGCGACACCCAGCGGCCAGGGGGCGGGCACCGGCCCCGGAGCGGGCACCGGCCCGGGACCCAGCACGCGCCCGGGACCCGGCAGCGGCCCAGGGGCGGGCACCCGCCCGGGATCGGACACCGCCACCGGCACCGGCCCGGAGCCCAGCACGCGCCCGGGGTCAGGAGCCCGCCAGGGATCGGAGACCCGCCCGGGACCCAGCCCGCACTCCGGATCGGGGACACCGCCCCCAGGAGTGGAGCTGCTGTGGTCGGGGCAGGTGCCGGAGTACGCCGCTGACGCGCTCGCTCACCGCCACCTGCTGGACGCCGGGGAGAAGGCCCGGCTGGACGCCTTTCGCCGGCCCGCCGACCGGGATGCCTACGCGGTCGCGCATGTGACCCTGCGCAGGCTCCTCGGTGAGCGGCTGGGACGGCCGCCCGAGGCGATCACGCTGAGCCGGGAGCCGTGCGCCCACTGCGGCGGGCCGCACGGACGGCCCGTCCTCCCCGGGGGCGAGGCGCACTTCTCGCTCTCGCACACCGGCGGCATGGTGCTGATCGCCCTGGCAGCCGCGCCGGTCGGGGTGGACGTCGAGGCCGTGCCCGACCCCGGGACCGTCGCCGATGTCGCGACCCAGCTGCACCCCCGGGAGCGTGCGGAACTGGCGGCGCTGCCCGCCGGCGAGCGCGCCGCCGCCTTCGTCCGCTGCTGGACCCGCAAGGAGTCCCTGCTGAAGGCGACCGGCGTCGGCCTGAACGAGGAACTGTCCCGCACCTATGTGGGGGCCGGCCCCGAACCGGCCGCGCGGAAAGGCTGGTCGCTCGGTGATCTGCCGGTTCCCCCCGGCTATGCGGCGGCCGTCGCCGTACGCGTCACAGGGTCCGGTGGCTGACCCGGCACACGGCGGGCACGGGCGCTCGGACGCCGCGGGCCACCAGCCGGGCGGCGAAGGGATACCGACCCCGCCCGCAGGCCGATCGGGGGCGGCCCGGGCGAACGATTCTGCCCGGACCCTGGCCGCTCCCGAACCCGAACCCGAACCCGAACCCGATCTCGATCCCCGTCCGGACTCCGGCCGATCGCTTCTGCCGTATTGGAGACTCAGCGTATGGAATTCGTCGTCCTCATGACCCTCCCCGGGTTGGTGATCGTGCTCATCGTCATAGCCTTCACCGACCAGATACTGCGGGCTACCGGGCGCGGTAAGCGGCGGGGGCAAGTGTCCGCGACCGGGTTCGAGCAGTTGCACGCAACCTTCTCGCCGGGCAAGCAGAGCGAGCTGAAGGAGCGCCAGAGCGCCCTGCTGCTGCGGGACGACGAGGAGGACGGGGCACCGCCGCACCGCTCCACCGTGGACCTGGACGGAGGTCGCGCAGTGGTGCGGCTGCCACAAGCACCGCAATCACCGTAGGCGACACCACTGACAATCGCCCCCGCCGACCGTCCGACCCGCACGGACCGCCAGCGGCCAGCGGGCCAGCGGACAGCGGGCCTGCGGCCGAGGTTATCCACAGGCTGCGGGCAGTGCGAACGAAATGTCGGCGGTCCGGCGCAGAATGGGGGCATGACTGAGATCACCGACTCGATGCCCGACTGGGAGAAGCGCTTCCGTGCGCCGCGCGTCTCCCTTCCCGACTGGGCGGAGGACGCGCCCGACCGCGCGCTCTTCGTGTCGAATGCCACGGGGACGTACGAGCTGTACGCCTGGGACCGGGCGACCGGCGGGCAGCGGCAGGCCACCGACCGGCCCAGCGGCACGACGGACGGGACGCTGTCCCCCGACGGCGAGTGGATCTGGTGGTTCTCGGACACGGACGGGGACGAGTTCGGGATATGGATGCGGCAGCCCTTCGGCGGTGGCGACGATGTGCCCGCGGCCCCCGGGCTCGCGCCGTCGTACGGGGGCGGTCTGGCGATCGGCCGGCACGGCGTCGCGGTGATCGGGCGGTCCACCGACGAGGACGGCTCGACGATCCATGTGGTCCGTGAGGGCGCCGAGCCGGTCGAGATCTACCGGCACCGGGAGTCGGCCGGGGTCGGCGATCTGTCGTACGACGGGACGCTGATCGCGATCGAGCACACCGAGCACGGGGACGCGATGCATTCGGCGCTCCGCGTCGTCCGGCTCGACGGCAGCCCGGTGGCGGAGCTGGACGACACCCAAGGGGGCACGGCGGAGCTGGGGCTGAGCGTCCTCGGGTTCGCTCCGGTGGACGGGGACACCCGGCTGCTCGTGGGGCATCAGCGGCGCGGGCGCTGGGAGCCGATGCTCTGGGACCTCGCCTCCGGTGAGCAGACGGACCTCGCGATCGAGCTGCCGGGCGATGTGAACGCGGAGTGGTATCACGACGGTTCGGGTCTTCTGATCGCACACAGCCATGAGGCGCGTGGTGAGCTGTGGCGGTACGACCTGGCGACGCGCGGACTGACCCGGATCGACACCCCGGCCGGTTCGGTGTCGGGGGCGACGGCCCGGCCCGGCGGCGATGTGGAGTACCTCTGGTCGTCGGCGGCGCTGCCGCCGCAGGTGCGCTCGACGGCGGGCGGGGTCGTCCTCGACCCGCCGGGGATGCGCGCGCCGGGGTCGGTGCCGGTCGAGGACGCGTGGGTGGAGGGGCCCGGGGGCCGTATTCACGCCCTGGTGCAGCGCCCGGAGGGGACCACCGGTCCGCTGCCGACGGTCTTCGAGATTCACGGCGGCCCGACCTGGCACGACAGCGACGCCTTCGCGGGCGGCCCGGCCGCCTGGATCGACCACGGCTATGCGGTCGTCCGGGTCAACTACCGGGGTTCGACGGGGTATGGGCGGGCGTGGACGGACGCCCTCAAGCACCGGGTCGGGCTGATCGAGCTGGAGGACATCGCGGCGGTCCGTGAGTGGGCGGTGGCCTCCGGGCTGGCCGACCCTGCGAAGCTGATCCTGGCGGGCGGCTCCTGGGGCGGTTATCTGACCCTGCTCGGTCTGGGCACCCAGCCCGATGCCTGGGCGCTGGGGCTGGCGGCGGTGCCCGTCGCGGACTATGTCACCGCCTACCACGACGAGATGGAGGCCCTGAAGGCGATGGACCGCACCCTGCTGGGCGGCACTCCGGAGGAGGTGCCGGAGCGGTTCGCGGCGTCGTCGCCGCTGACCTATGTGGACGCCGTGCGGGCACCGGTCTACATCTCGGCGGGGGTCAACGACCCGCGCTGCCCCATCCGCCAGGTGGAGAACTATGTGGAGCGGCTGGCGGCGCGCGGCGCGGTCCATGAGGTGTACCGGTACGACGCGGGCCATGGCTCGCTGGTGGTGGAGGAGCGGATCAAGCAGGTGGGCATGGAGATCGCGTTCGCCGCGGCCCATCTGGGCGGGGGCGCGGCCCCGGCCGGCCCGGTGGCCGCCGGGGAGCGTCCGGCCGCCGGGGACCGAGTGGAAGGGGACGCGGGAGAGGGGGGTGGAGGGCGCTAGCCGGAGCGCGTTCCGTACCGTGGAGGGGTGTACCGGTTCCTGCTGTCGCCCCGCTGGCTGGGTCTCCATGTGTTCGTTCTGCTGGCGATCCCGTTCTGCATCTTCATGGGGACCTGGCAGCTCGGGAGGTTCGAGGACCGGATGGCGTCCCACCAGGACGCCAAGCGGGAGCCCACACCCGACGAGCGCCGTGCGGTGCCGCTGGACGAGCTGCTGCCGGTCGACAAGGAGACCTCCGGCCGGCAGGCGGTCACGAAGGGCCGGTACGGCGAGCAGTTCGTCGTACCCGGCCGTGAGCTGGACGGTGAGCGCGGCTCCTATGTGCTGAGCCTGCTGAGGACCGACGGCGGCTGGACCCTGCCCGTGGTCCGGGGCTGGCTGGCGGAGGGCCGGCCGGTCCCGGCGGCCCCGGTCGGCGAGGTCACGGTCACGGGAGCGCTCCAGGCATCGGAGAACGCGGGCACCGACGGGGTCCATTCGACGGGCGGGCTGCCGAGCGGCCAGCTGGGGATGATCAGCGCGTCGGCGCTGGTGAATCTCGTACCCGACGATGTGTACGACGCGTGGGTGACGCTGACGGAGGCGGACGACGGGCTGGTGCCGGTCCCGGCGACCGCCCCGGAAGGCAGCGGGCTGGACCTGAAGGCGTTCCAGAACCTGGGGTACTCCGGGGAGTGGTTCGTGTTCGCGGCGTTCGTGCTCTTCATGTGGTTCCGTCTGCTGCGCCGCGAGGCGGAAGCGGCCCGCGACCGCGCCCTGGGCCTGGAGCCGGAGTTGGAACCGCGGGCGCAGCCGGAGCCGGTCTGAGGGTGGGGTCGGTCTGGCCTGTCGCGGGTCCGGGCTCAAGAGCCTCTCCGCGCTCGGGCCCGGGGCGCTGTTACTGCCCGGTCAGGACGCCCGTCCGGTAGATCGTGCCGGAGCAGGCGTTGGGGATGGTCGTTTCCGCGCTGGGGGCGCCCGGGTCGGCGGTGTGGGTGATGGCGATGCTGCCGTCCTGGGTGCCGCCGTCCTCGGTGATGAGTTGCGGGGATGTGTTGCCCGGCGGGGTGCCGGTGCCGCTGCTGCTCGCGCCGGTGGTGGTGGAGCCGCCGCCGCCTTCGGATGGGCTGGGGTCGGGGGACGGGCCGGTGGTCGGGCAGGTCTCGTTCGGGACCCAGGCGAACCGGACCTCGTACGCCTTGTCCGGCTTCAGCAGGAGGGCCGATGACTCCTGGGCGGGGTCGGGCAGGCCGGTCGCCGCGTCGCCCGACGTATGGTCGACCACATTGATCTTCGCGCGGTCGGCCGCGCCCTGCGGCTCGAAGGAGACCGTGCCCTTGCCGTCGATCGCGCAGGCGGTGGTGGAGACGTTGGCGACGCGGAAGGATCCGTACACCTTGCCCTCGGCGTCCGGCCCTGCCGCCTGGGAGGCGGCGATGCCGAGCTGGGCCGCGTCGCAGACCGGTGAGGACGCCGCGACGCTGCCGGTGATCTCCTGCGGAGCGCCGGTCGCGCCGTCGCCGCTGCCCGTGCCCGGCTGCGGGCTGCCGGGGGATCGTGTCACCGTGTCGGGGTACTGCGGCTTGCCGGAGACTCCCGCTGTGGGACCGCCGGTGCTGTGCTCACCGCCCGTCTCCTTCTTGTCACCCCCGCTGCCGCCTTGCGTGTGCTGGCCGTGCCCGGCGTTGACGGGCCTGGCCTCGTCGCCGCCGCCGCCCGAGTCGGCCACGGTCACGAAGGCCGGGACCGCGGTACCGATCAGCAGTGCCGCGGCGGCGGCGCCGATGAGCGCCTGCCGTTTGCGCGCGCGGCGCGCGGGCACCGCCCTGCGGAGCTGGTCGAGGGCTCCCTCGGCGGGCGCGAGGTCCTGGACGGCGCCCTGGAGCAGCCGGCGCAGGGCCAGCTCCTCCCCTTCCGGCTCGCCCCCCAGCGGCCCGCCAGTGCCCAAGCCGCTCCCGCCCGGCCAGCCAGCACCCGGCCCACCCGCACCCGGCCCGCCAGTGCCCGGCTCACCCGCGCTCCGCTCACTCGCGCTGGGTCCGTCCGCGTCCGGCTCGCTCCCGCCCAGCCCGTTGTTCACCATCTCGTTCTCGGTCCGGTCGTCGGGCGGCCCGTCCGGCCCAGGCCGCTCGAACCCCTTCTTGTCGTCGCTCATGCCGTCGCCTCCATGGCGACCCGCAGCGCCGCGATGCCCCGGGAGCCGTACGCCTTCACCGAGCCGAGCGATATGCCCAGCGTCGCGGCGACCTGCGCCTCCGTCATATCGGCGAAGTACCGCAGTACGAGCACCTCGCGCTGGCGGCGCTGGAGTCCGCGCATGGCCTTGATCAGGGCGTCGCGCTCCAGTTGGTCGTACGCCCCCTCTTCGGCGCTCGCCATGTCCGGCATCGGTTTGGAGAGCAGTTTGAGCCCGAGGATGCGACGGCGCAGCGCGGACCGGGAGAGGTTGACCACGGTCTGACGCAGATAGGCGAGGGTCTTCTCCGGGTCGCGCACCCGGTTGCGCGCCGAGTGGACGCGGATGAACGCCTCCTGGACCACGTCCTCGCAGGAGGCGGTGTCATCCAGGAGCAGTGCCGCGAGGCCGAGCAGTGATCGGTAGTGGGCGCGGTAGGTCTCGGTGAGGTGATCGACGGTGGTGCCCGCTGCCATGGTCTCGTCAGCGCCCTCGCGCTGTGCGGGCACACGGGTGGTGCGCGGTGTGGGCATGGGAGCGATCACCGGCATACCGCCGGAGGGGCGGGGTCTGCCCGCCGGGCGCGCGGGCACGCCGCGTACGGGAACCACCGATCCGGCCCGGCCCAGGCGCTGCGCCGCGCTGCGGATCGGGACCATCCCTGCGATGTCGAGTACCTCTGCCACGTCTGTTGGACACGTTTCCCCCCGTCAGGGTTGTACGCGTACGCCACCGCGTTCGGCGGTGTTCCTTCTGCCGTCATGCGTACTCGCTCTTCCCCAATGCCCCATTTTTCGCGGCACCGTATAGAGGCGACCGCAAAGACGCTTCCCGCGCGGCTGCTGGTTGCAGACCTGGGAAGCGAATTGCCGAGCATCGCCGCACCCCGGTTCAAATGGTACAGACCTTCAACATGCGCAGACATGCGCACAGGGCACGCACGGGCTGTTCACAGATCCTACAAACCTCAACCATGTCCACGTCCAGAGCCCGCGGCGAAATTTCGATCTTGCCGTAAGGCCGGCCGTACGGTGATCACGCCGTGAAGTCCGCGGTCGTCAGACGATGAAGCCGACTCACCGGGCGAACGCTCACCGGGTGCGCCCCTGAGGGCGAGGACTCAGAGGACTCAGAGGACTCAGAGGACTCAGAGGACTCAGCGGGCGAAGCCCCAGAGGGTGCTCACCGGGTGAAGTCCCGGAGGGTGCTCACCGGGTGAAGTCCCGGAGGGTGCTCACCGGGTGAAGTCCGCGGCGATCGCCTCCGCGATCTGGGCGGAGTTCAGCGCGGCTCCCTTGCGGAGGTTGTCGCCGCAGACGAACAGGTCCAGCGCACAGGGGTCGTCCGGCGACCGCCGCACCCGCCCCACCCAGGTCGGATCCGTCCCGACGACATCGGCGGGTGTGGGGAAGTCGCCCGCGGCCGGGTCGTCGTAGAGCACCACGCCCGGTGAGGTCGCCAGGATCTCGTGGGCCCGCGCCACCGTGACCTCGTTCTCGAAGCGGGCGTGCACGGCGAGGGAGTGCGCGGTGAGGACCGGCACCCGGACGAATGTCGCCGCCACCCGCAGCGTCGGCAGACCCAGGATCTTGCGGGTCTCGTTCCGCAGCCCCAGTTCCTCCGACGACCAGCCGCCGTCCTGGAGCGTGCCCGTCCAGGGCACCACATTGAGCGCGATCGGCGCCGGGAAGGGCCCCGGCCCGTTGCCCGCCGGATCGCCCACCGCCCGGCGTACGTCCCCGGGGCCCGTGCCCAGCTCCGTACCGGCGACCAGGGAGAGCTGGGCCCGCAGGGCGGTGACGGCGTCCCGGCCGGCACCGCTGACCGCCTGGTAGGAGGAGACGACCAGCTCGCGCAGCCCGAACTCGGCGTGCAGCGCGCCCACCGCCGGGAGCATCGCGAGGGTGGTGTCGTGCGGGCTCGCGACGATGCCGCGCGGCCGGACCCGTACGGCGTGGGGATTGACCTCGGGGACGACGAGCGGCACATCCTCGTCGAGCCGGAACGCGGAGGACATGTCCACGACCACCGCGCCCTTGGCGGCGGCGATCGGCGCCCACTGCGCGGAGACCTCCGCGGGCACCAGGAAGAGCGCCACGTCGACACCCGTGAGGGCCTCCTCACCGAGCGCGACGACCTCGCACTGCTCCCCGCGCACGCCGAGCTTGCGCCCGGCCGAGCGCGGGGAGGCGATGAGCCGTATATCTCCCCAGATGTCCTCGTGCTGGGACAGAATCTGGAGCATGACCGCACCGACGGCCCCGGTCGCGCCGACGACCGCGAGCCCCGGCTTGCTGCTCATCGCGCGGCGTCCTTGCGGCTCATCGTCCGCTGTCCTTACGGCTCATCGTCGGCTGTCCTTGCGGTTCATGGCCCGTCGTCCTCGCGGTTCATCACCCATCGGTAGCCCGTCGACAGCCCGTCGTCCTCACGGTCCACCGTACGGAGCCCGGTGACGCGTCACCGCCCGGTGCCCCCGTAGACGACCGCCTCGTCGGAGTCGCTGTCCAGGCCGAAGGCGGTGTGCACCGCGCGTACGGCCTCGTTCACATCGTCGGCGCGCGTGACCACCGAGATACGGATCTCGGATGTCGAGATCAGCTCGATGTTCACCCCCGCGTCGGAGAGCGCCTCGAAGAAGGAGGCGGTGACGCCCGGGTTGGTCTTCATCCCCGCGCCGACCAGCGAGATCTTGCCGATCTGGTCGTCATAGCGCAGCGAGTCGAAGCCGATCGCGGCCTTGGCCTTCTCCAGCGCGTCGATCGCCTTGGCACCGTCCGTCTTGGGGAGGGTGAAGGAGATGTCGGTGAGGGCCGTGGTGGCCGCCGAGACGTTCTGGACGACCATGTCGATATTGATCTCGGCGTCGGCGATCGTACGGAAGATGGCCGCGGCCTCGCCCGGCTTGTCCGGCACCCCGACAACCGTGACCTTGGCCTCGGAGACGTCGTGGGCGACTCCGGAGATGATGGCGTGCTCCACCTGCTGGGCTCCCTGCGGCTCGTTGCTGACCCAGGTACCGCGGAGCCCGGAGAAGGACGAGCGGACATGGATCGGGATGTTGTATCGGCGTGCGTACTCGACGCAGCGGTGCAGCAGCACCTTGGAACCGGACGAGGCCAGCTCCAGCATGTCCTCGAAGGAGATCCACTCGATCTTCTGGGCCCTGGGCACCACCCGGGGGTCGGCGGTGAAGACGCCGTCCACATCCGTGTAGATCTCACAGACCTCGGCGTCCAGCGCCGCCGCGAGGGCGACCGCCGTGGTGTCCGAGCCGCCTCGGCCGAGCGTGGTGATGTCCTTCTTGTCCTGGGACACACCCTGGAATCCGGCGACGATGGCGATGTTGCCCTCGTCCAGCGCCGTACGGATCCGGCCCGGCGTCACATCGATGATGCGTGCTTTGTTGTGGACCGAGTCGGTGATGACGCCGGCCTGGCTGCCGGTGAACGACTGGGCCTCGTGGCCCAGGTTTTTGATCGCCATGGCCAGCAGTGCCATGGAGATCCGCTCTCCCGCGGTCAGCAGCATGTCGAACTCGCGCCCGGCAGGGATCGGGGACACCTGCCCGGCGAGATCGATCAGCTCATCCGTTGTGTCGCCCATCGCGGATACCACGACGACCACCTGGTGGCCGTTCTTCTTGGCGTCCACGATTCGCTTGGCGACCCGCTTGATGCCCTCGGCATCAGCAACGGAGGAGCCTCCGTACTTCTGCACGACAAGGCCCACGTGCGCTCCTCGCTCGGTTCTGCGCCGCAGCCATGTACTGCGGTCGGGTCAGTCTAACGAGCGGCCTGCCGCCGGCTCCGTACGGCCGTATCGTGAGATACGCCGCTCAGCCAGTGATCAGTCAGTGGTCAGTCAGCGATCACCCAGGGGCCTGACAGCCGCTCGCACCGACTACTGCCCGCAGGGGGGCCGGGTACGCGGTTTGTGTGCCGGGTCACAATCACCTCCGTCGGCTCAGAGACCCCGGTGGCGGGCCTCGGGCTCAGGCCCAGGCTCGGGTGCCTCCGCGGGGCTCGGGCTCGGGTGAGCGTCCGCAGGGCCCAGGCTCAAGCTCGGGCTCAGGATCGGACTCAGGCCCAGGCCCAGGCTCGGGCTCAGGTGAGCGTCCGCAGGCCCAGCGGAGCCGCGATCTCCTCCGCCATCACCTTGCCCGCCTCCTCCGCCAGCGCGTCGTCCGCCAGGTCCTCGTCCGTGTCCAGGCCGTCCAGCTCCTCAAGCGGCTGGTCGAGCCGGACATGCGCGACCAGCGACATCAGGGCGCGCAGGGTCGCCGACGCGGTCGGCCCCCAGTTGGAGAAGTACGAGAACTGCCACCACCACAGCGCCTCGGTGGTGCGGCCCGCGCGGTAGTGGGCGAGGCCATGGCGCAGCTCGGTGACGATATCGGCGAGATTGTCGGAAATACGGTTGGGGACCGGCGCCTTTCGCGGTTCGTACGGGTCGAAGACCTCGGAGAACACATCCACCGGGTCCAGGAGCAGCGCGAACTTCTCCCGCAGATCGTCCACGTCCGGTTCGGGACCGGTGTCCGTCTCATAGCGCTCGTCCGGGACGATGTCCTCGTGCGCACCCAGCCGGCCGCCGGTCAGCAGGAGTTGGGAGACCTCCAGCAGCAGGAAGGGCACCGCACTGTCCGGCTCGTCGCCCTTCGCGACTTCCGTGGTCGCGACGATGAAGGACTCGATCGAGTCCGCGATCTGGACCGCGAAGTCGTCCGGGTCCTGGCTTGTCGCGTGCAGCATGGCGTCAGACATCGAGTAGTCGTCTCCCCTCGAAGGCACGTCCCAACGTGACCTCGTCGGCGTATTCCAAGTCTCCCCCCACGGGCAGACCACTGGCCAGCCGGGTGACCTTCAGGCCCATCGGCTTTATCATGCGCGCCAGATATGTGGCGGTGGCCTCGCCCTCCAGATTGGGGTCCGTGGCCAGAATCAGTTCGGTGACCGCGCCGTCCGCGAGACGGGCGAGCAGTTCGCGAATCCGCAGGTCGTCGGGGCCAACGCCGTCGATGGGGCTGATGGCCCCGCCCAGTACGTGGTAGCGGCCCCTGAATTCCCGGGTCCGCTCGATCGCCACGACGTCCTTCGACTCCTCCACCACACAGATGACGGAGTGGTCGCGGCGGGGATCGCGGCAGATCCCGCACTGTTCCTGCTGTGCGACGTTGCCGCAGACTGCGCAGAAACGGACCTTGTCCTTCACTTCCAGCAGGGTGTGGGCGAGGCGGCGTACGTCGGTCGGCTCGGCCTGGAGGATGTGAAAGGCGATCCGCTGCGCGCTCTTGGGACCGACGCCGGGCAGCCTGCCCAGTTCGTCGATGAGGTCCTGAACCACGCCTTCGTACAACGGACTGCCTCTCCTCTGCCGGTCCGAATCCGCCGGGTCTGCGGTACTGCCAGTTCTTCCGGTTTTTCTGGCACTGCGGTGCTGCCGTTCTTCCGGCAGTTCTTCCGGTTCTTCCGGTACTGCGGTTCTGCCGACTTCCGCCGGGTTCGCCGCCGCCGACTCGCTACCGCCGGTACGGACACCCTCAGGGCTCGTACGGTAGTTGCTGTGCCGCGTCCCCAGAAGCCCTCCGGGGCCTCAGAGGTGACCGGCGGTCGCCGGCGGCACTTCGGGGCGGGTCGAATGCCCCGGCTGCCTCTCGAATGCCCCGGATGCCCCGCCCGGCCCCCGAAAGCACCCTCAGGTTCCTTCAGGTGCCCCTAGCAGGTTCCTTCAGGTGCCCCTAGGTGCACCCAGTTGCGCCCAGGTGTGCCCAGAAGGGCTTTCAGAAGGGCAGGCCCGGCATTCCGCCCATGCCCTGGGCGAGGGGGCCGAGCTTCTCCTGCTGGAGCTGCTGCGCGTTCTCGTTGGCTGCCTGGACGGCGGCGACCACGAGGTCCGCGAGGGTCTCGGTGTCCTCCGGGTCGACCGCCTTGGGGTCGATGACCAGCCCGCGCAGCTCCCCGGAACCGTTCACCGTGGCCTTCACCAGCCCGCCGCCCGCCTGGCCGTCCACCTCGGTCCGTGCCAGCTCCTCCTGGGCGCGGGCGAGATCCTGCTGCATCTTCTGGGCCTGCTGGAGAAGCTGCTGCATATTGGGCTGGCCACCACCGGGGATCACGATCTCTCCTGGCACTTTCGACGACATTTGTTCGGCATGCCGAGCCTACGTGGTCGCCGGGCAGCTCGCCGCACCTCGCGACGACAACTCTTTCGAGTGAGTATCCTGCGGGTCCTCTACCTGATCACAGTGCACGGGCGGGCGGAAATACTGGGATTTCCGCCCCCAGGACCACCATTCGGCGGTATGAAGGGCGTGCGCATCACTCTGCCGGTGGTGCACACCTGTCCGCCCTGCCCACCTTGCCCCATTTACTCACACATTACCCACGCACATTATCAGTCACACAGAGTTACGCCGTACGACGGTCGCGCGTCCGCCCCCACATCGGGCCGCACGTCAGGCGCCTGTCAGCCGTACGTCAGTTGAATTGAGGAGTGCCCCGGTGACCCAGCCGGAGATGCAGCCCGGGGGGCCGGCCCGGGAGGAGCGCGGCGAGGAGCCGCGCGGTGACCTGACCGGGAGGCCGTTTCCGCTCGGCGACTGGGGAGAGCCCGCGGAACGCCTGGACGAGCTGTACCGCTGGGTCGAGACGGGCGCCCTGCGCACCGCCGAGTGGTACCTCTCCGACCGTGGCCGCCAGCGCCTGACCGCCCGGCTGCTGCGCCTCGGCACCGCCATCGGCGCCGTCGCGGGCGCCACCCTCCCCCTCCTCGACCTCACCGGGATCGTCTCCGGCGCCGCCCAGTGGGGCTATCTCTCCCTCCTCCTGGGCGCCGCCTTCCTCGGCTGCGACCGCTACTTCGGCGTGACCTCGGGCTGGATGCGCAACGTCGCCACCGCCCAGGCCGTACAGCGCCGCCTCCAGGCCCTCCAGTTCGACTGGGCATCCGAGAGCGTCCGCGAGGTCCTCGGCCCCGCCGAGGGCACCGCCAGCGAGGCTGCCGAACGCTGCCTCGGCGTCCTGCGCCGCTTCTCCGAGGACATGACCGAACTCGTCCGCGCCGAGACCGCCGACTGGATGCGCGAGTTCGCCGGCGCGACCCCGGGCCCGATGGTCCTCCAGTCCCTCCCACTCCCCCCGGGCGCCTCCCGCCCCCTGGACACCCCGCCCCCGGGCCGTGGCCCACTCCCCCCGGGCACCCGCCCGAACATGCCGCGCCAGCGTCCGCCGGAGCCGCCGAGGTAGCGCGCTGCCCCTGCGGACGGTCGCGGTCCCGCCGGCGGCCACACCCCGATCCGCTGTTCCAGTTCCGCCTGTTCCTCCCGTTCCTCCCGTTCCTCCCGTTCCGCCAGTTCCTCAAGTGAGTCAGGCGGCCACGGCGGACGGACGGCACCCACGGAAATCCTCTGTGGGTGCCGTCGAAAACCGGCAGCCCGGGCGAATCGCTAGTAGCTGATAACCGGCGATCCCGTGAGGTCCCAGCTTTGCGAACCGCTCCCGCGATCGTAGACAATTGTCGCGTCGCCCGTCAGGGGCGGCTGTGCGCTCATCCAGGCTATCTGGCAATCAACCATCTGGTTGTCACTGCTGTTGATTCTGGAAGTGAAATCGCAGACCTTCCCCTTCACCGCGACGTCGTACTTCTCCAGACGCAGATGAACGTCGAAGTTGCGGAACTGCGTGGGGCCCGTTTTGACCCAGCCCACGCTGACGGTCGACCGGTACTTGCCTGTGGGCACGTCCTTCTGCACACAGACTTCGCCCACGACACGCGCATCTCCGATCCACTTCCAATCGGCGATGGCCACACAGCGGGGTGGGGCCGCCGCGGCGGGCGAAGCGAGCGCCGGCACGGCCGCGACGGCCACGGCTCCGGCCACAGCGAGCAGTCGTTTCCTCAAGGTGCCCTCCTGGGTGTCAAGGGGAAGATTCCGGTGTTCCGGTGTTCCGGCATGCGCGCCGACCACTCGGCACGGGTCAGTGAAATTCCCGCGCCGATGGGCCGACGGTTGCGAAATTACCCCGGCCACCCTGGGCTCGGAATACTCACCACGGCGTGATAGCGCCCCGATATTCCATCGACCAGAAGACAGCAACCAAATATGACCTGGCCATGGAAATGAAAGACGGCTGCCGTATTGACATCATTTCGCTCTTCCGTCTTGCGATGCCCGCGCCGCGCTCTGATCCGCGCTCTGATCCGCGCTCTGATCCGCCGGGGACGGCGGTGCAGCCCTGCTCAGGGGCGGCTGTTGCCGGTGAGGAGGTCCAGGCCGAGCGGTGTGCACTGGTGTCGCATGGTCTTGCCCTCGCGCCGCGAGGTGATCAGCCGGGCGGCGCGCAGGGCCTTGGTGTGTTCGGAGGCGGAGGAGTTGGCGATGGCCAACTGCGCGGAGACGTCGGTGGTGGTGCGTTCGGTGGTGAGGAGGTGCAGTACCGCCGCGCGGGTCGTGCCGAGCAGGGCGGCCAGCGGATCGCTGCCGTCCGGTGCGTCGCACAGCGGCAGCGGGGTCACGGCCGGATAGACCAGAAGACCGGGCCCGTCGTGCCTCGGGGCGAGCAGCGGGTACGAACTCCAGATCGGCGACGGCATCAGGGTCAGCCCCCGCCCGCCGAGGACGATGTCGGTCTTCTGGGGTCTGGGGATCTCCAGCGTGGTCCCCCGCCACCGGGCGCCGGGCGCTATCCCGGCCAGTGTGTCGCGGATGCCGTACTGGGCCAGGAGCCGGGTCCGCCAGGCGTACTCGGCGTCGTAGGCCGCCCGCAGCCGGGGCCAGAAGGACGTCAGCAGGGCGTCGTGTGTGGTGTGCAGCGCGGTGACGAGAGTCCCCCAGGCTTCCCCGTCCTGGGCGGCCAGTTGACGGTGCCAGCTCGTGACGGGGCGGCCGGTGGCCGTGTGGAACCGGTCGAGCTGGTACCGGACGTCGCCCGGCCGGGTGGCACGGACCTGGTCGATGCCCTCGTCAAGACCGGGAGTGGGCGGGTCCAGGAACAGGGGCCCGTGTGCGCTGGGTGGCACCAGTTCCAGCAGAGGGCCCGCACCGCGCGGCAGGAGGCGCCGCATCGACTGCCGCCATCTGCCGAAGACCGGCGGCAGATCCGTGCGCTGGAGCCCGGCGAGGGTCAGCCCCAGTTCCATCAGCGGCGCCGGACTGCGGGCGAACGTGACCCGCAGCAGGTCCTCCGCGGTGAAGTGCACCCGTAGCATCCCCGCCCCCTGTACCGGCCTCTACCGGTTGCCCCTTGCTACGGCACGGTCCCACACCAGGTGATCATCGGAAGCGGCCGCATACCGATTTCGGCCAACCGGTCGGCCACGTCGCAGCACACAGTCCTCCGAGCACCGGAAGGCGCCCGCTCGTTTCGGTCTGCGCCGAAACGTGTGACGGGCGCGCTTGGCTCCATGAGCATGCATCGGACGCACCATGGGAGGAACAGACCATGAAAAGGAAAGTCGCGGCCGGGATCGTCACCGCTGTCGCCGCCCTCGCAATGACAGCAAGCCCCGCGCAGGCTCACAGCGGTACGGGCGCCGTGACCACCACCGACGCGCCGGAGGCGCCCCTCGCCGGCGAGAACTTCTGCACACACCTCTACATCGAGGGCGAATACGCGGGCGAAGGCTGCTTCTACCACGCCGGCGACAGGATCTGGGTCAAGGACCACAGAGCGGACGGCCTGCGGGTGGTTGTTGAGGCCCGGTACAACTACGACCGCCGCAACGACGAGTGCGACATGGACCAGGGCGCCGGTGTGGGCGGATTCTGCAACTACAACATGCGCGAGGACAAAAAGGTCAGCATCCGCGTCCTCGCCCGGAACGGCGCGAACGGGCCGGACCTGTACACGACCCATTGGACCCCCTTCCACAACATCGGATGAGCGCGTGCTCCCCCGGCACCGCCTCTTGGGACCCGAGCTGAGACATAGAGGTGCCGGCTGCGCCCTCGATGGGGTGAAGTACCCGGGCATTCGCTGCCGTCGCCCGCTGGGCGGGAGTAGGACATACGGCCATGGGACTTGGGGACCGGCACCAGAAGAAGGACGTCGAGGCGGCGCTCCGTCGAGCGGAGGCGTGCGGACTTAAGGTGAAACACGATAAGAACAGACACCGCTGGGGCTATGTGATCTGCTGCCCGTGCTCCGAGAGCGTCAAGGTGTATTGCACTCCCAGGAGTGCGGGAACAGAGGCGAAGAAGATCGATGAGTTCACACGAGCCCACCGCAGTTGTGCGTAGCTGGCACTTCCTGATGCATCCGCAGGACCCGCTCACACCGGAGCAGTCCGACCTCATGGACACCCTTGACGTCTTCGCCGACGGTTTCGTGAGCCTGGTGGAGGGCCCTGGTTACTCCAAGTTCATTTGCTACGTCGACGCGACCAGCCTCACGGACGCCATAAAGGAAGCTCTCGCTCGCGTCGAGCAGCTTCCGGGCGTCCTCATCCGGAGCGTCGAGCTGAGCGAGTACTCCCTCGATCACAATGGGATGGCGACGGCGGCGGTCGTGCCCCTGTCCGGCTGACACCGCGTCCGTTGGGCGCGGATGCGGTGTGCTCCTTCTCGGTCGTACGGGGAGGAGCACACCGCATCGCGTTGTACGGGTCGCCTCCGGTCAGGCCGCCCCGGCCGCGAAGGCGACGAAGTCGGTCCAGGCGGTGGAGGGGACGACCAGGGCGGGGCCCTGTTTGTGCTTGGAGTCGCGTATGGCGACGTTGCAGGTCAGGTCGGCGACCTCAACGCAGTTGCCTTCGGCACCACTGCTGTAGGAGGACTTGACCCAGGCGTCCTCGTGTGCCACGTCTGTGGACTTCAGTTGAATGTTGATGGCTACGACTTCCGTTCTAGAGACTTCAGCATCTTTGGCGTCTCGGATGGATCGAGCGCCGCCGCTCGCAAGGCGTCGAACCGGCGGGAGAACCGGCCGACGTCTGGCCTCTTGTCAGTGACCCATGCCTGGCCATTGACATGGTCCGCCTGCACCATCCGCGTCAACGGCTCCTCCAGGTCGAGCAGTGCGAAGTTCTGGCTGGCTCGGTACCCGGCCGATGTGGAGGGGATGATCTGCACCGTTACGTGGTCGAGGGCGGCGATCCTGCCGATCTCCGCGTACTGCTCGTTCATGATCTCGGGACCCCCTATCGTGCTGCGAAGGGCGTCCTCGGCCATGATGACCCACAGCGAGCGCGGCTCATCCTCGATCAGGAGTTGCTTGCGGCTCATTCGCAGGCCGACATTTGCATCGATGAACTCGGTCGTAATCTCATCGACAGTCTTCGCGCTCTCAAGGAGCGCCCGGGCGTAGTTCTGGGTCTGAAGCGGACCGAACACGAGGTTTGGCTGCCAGGCACTGATCGCCAACGCATCGGCTTCCAGCCCGACGTACTCGCGCATCCCCTTCTGAAGGTGCGGGTTGTACGGCACCCACCACCCCTGGCTCAGGGACTCGCGGTGGATCTTGAGCAGGTTGTCGACATCCTCTTCGTCCGTGACGCCGTAGTGCTCCATGAGCGCACGGAGATCCTCAGTGTTCGGAAGGCTCGTGCGGCCCTTCTCGAACCGCCACATCTTCTCCTTCGAGAATCCGAGGGCCGCCGATACGTCGGCGATGGACAGCCCTTGGTCGATACGCGTCTTCTCAAAGATCTTGCCGAGGTAGACACGTCGGCTCGTAGGCCCCTTGGGTGCTGCCACTGTGCGGGTCCTCCCCATCCGTCCCGGAGTCAGGCTCAACTGAGCCCGAGCCCTATGGAACTGCTCCCGAGTCCGTGCCGACGGCTGCCAAGTGTCGAGTGTGCCACCCGGAGTTCGCCTCGCCCAGCCAAGAGTCCAGCTCCACGCATATGTCATTTTCCATGAAAGTTGCACGCCAGCTTGCGCGGCAACTTTCACGTGCAAGACAGTAGTTGAGCCAGAGCCAATGCGGACGGCGTTGCACAAAACTGGACCTCCCGAACTCCCAGGCCCAGCTTCGCGCTGCCCGAAACCGTGAAGGACAGAAGGACAGGGACACGTCATGCCGATCACCGCCGCACCACCCCACGCCCACACCGTTCAACACCTCGGCCGCATCGATCTCGACCAGCCCGGGATCACGACCGGGTTCGACGTACACCTCCGACGCACCGCCCCACCGGGCACCCCCCTGACCCCCCAGGACAGGTCCTGGCCCGGGCAGATGCGGCGGATCGGGCAGGTGCATCTGCGGATCTGGGGGCTGGACGCGCTCATTGAGGCGGTCGACCTACTGCTCTCGGAGCTGGTGACCAATGGGTTTCAGCACGGGGAGGGCGACACCGTACGCGTACGGCTGTGGCGGTCCGCGACCTACGTCGGGATCGAGGTCGCAGGGGACAGTGGGGCGCAAGGGGCGCGGGAGAAGGTGGCCGGGGCCGAGGACGAGAGGGGGCGGGGGCTTCAGCTGGTGGGGGTGGTCGCGGACGCGTGGGGGGTCGCCGGGGACGGTGCCCGTACCTGGTGTCTGCTCGCGATCAACGGTGGGGGCGCCTGATGGCCCGCGTCGGGTGCGGAGCGGCGGCCACGCTGCCGTTGCAACTGCTGGTGCTCGCGCTGGAGATCGTGCCCGGGGCACCGGGGCATCCGCTCGAAGTGACCACCCGGCTGCGGTGCGGGCTTGAGGCGCATACGGAGGGCGCGCACTTCGACCTCGTACGCGGGCTGGACGACAGTGACCACGGCGAGGTCTGGGCGCGGTGGGAGGACGGCCGGGTTCCGGAGTGTGTGGCCGTACTCCCCGACTGCCCCGCCGACAACGGCCGACCTGGTGGGGGGAACGACGGCTGCACGCTGTTCGAGAAGCATCCGGGTGGGCACAGCTTCGCGTTCGCCGATCCGGAGTACGGGCACCTCACCCCGTCCAGCGAGAGGTAAGCGCCCGGCTCACCCCGTCCGGCGGGAGGCCAGGGCCCGGGTCAGGATCGGGGGGAGCAGGTCCCGGGTCAGGCTGCGGGCGCGGGACGGGGGACGCGCCGACACCCGGGCCGGTGCGGGATCAACCGGAGCAACCGGAGCAACGGAACCAACCGCATCAACCGCATCAGGGGCAGGCTCCGGCGCCGGGGGCTCATGGCGGGACGACGGAGCCGGGGGCGGGACCACGCGGCCCGGTTTGACGCGGATCAGGGGGCGGCCCGCCACCTCCTCCGTACCCCACCACAGGTCACTGCGGTCGCCGAGCCAGGCACCCAGCGCATCGCGGATATCGCGCGGCTCGCCCCACGTCCCGTACAGCTTCGTGCCCGTGATCACGATCGGCTTGAGGCCCGAGGTCGCCACCGCACCCCAGACCGCCGCCGCGACCCCGGGGCAGTGCTCGGCCCGGAAGTCGTCGAACGCCACGATCCCGTCCGGGCGCAGCAACTCCTTCGCCGACGCGATGTCGCCGCGCACATGCTCGTACAGATGGGAGGCGTCGACATGGACGAACCGGCAGCTCCCGGCCCGTACCTCCGAGGTGATCACGGACGTCGGCGCCTGCACCATCCGGGGCAGGGCATCGTGGAACGACAGATAGTTCGCCTCGAACGCCCGCCGGGTGAGGGTGGCGTACGAACGGTTCATCTCCGCGCTGTTGGGATCGTCGGGCGCCGGCGAATCCCACAGATCGCACACCGTGAACGCGTCGCCGTCCCGCAGATATCCGCCCATGAAGATCGCGCTCTTGCCCAGATACGCGCCCAGCTCCAGCAGATCTCCGCGCTCCCGGGACAGGAACCAGTCGAACAGGAGCTGGTCCACCGGCCAGAACCAGCCCTTGACGCCGGCGAAGTCCACCGGCTCCGGCAGGGTGTCTTCCGTACTCGTCTGTGCCATGCCCCGGTCCTACCGGGCCAAGATGTCCACCGGCTGAAGCTGAGCTGAAGACGATCGCGGCTCAGCTGAAGACGATCATCGACCCCTGTCCCAGACTCCGGGTCGCCGCCGCATGCAGCCCCAGCCAGACATGGCGCTCCCGGGCGAACGGGCTGTCGTCGTACGGGATGGGTCCGGCCGGTTCCTCCAGCGAGGTCGGGCGTTCCGGGGGCCTCGGCGCGGTCGGCGGGTTCGCCGGGTCGATGCCGATCGCGGGGGCGACGAACTCCAGCTCCCGCAGCAGGCCCTGGGTGGAGCCCAGGGGGCCGCCGCCCGCGAGAAGCTCGTCGTTCGAGAGCGGGGAGGTGAAGTCGACCGGGACATACGCGCCCGCGTGGTCGTAGTGCCAGACCAGGTGGGACTGCTGCGCCGTGGCCTCGAACATCTCCAGGAGCTGTTCGTAGTCCCCGCCCAGTTCGTCCACGGGTGTCACGGCGAGCCCGCAGAGCTGGAGCAGATACGCGCGGCGCAGAAAGTGGAGCGCGTCGTAGTCGAAACCCGCGACCGGGGCCACATCACCGGACAGTCCCGGCATATAGGCGAATACAGGGACCGTCGGCAGTGAAGCGTCGGACAGGGCCTTGTCGTACGAGGCGATCTCTTCGGCGAACGGGTTGTCGGGGCTGTGACAGAGCACATCGACGAGGGGGACCAGCCACAGGTCACATGCCAAGGGAGGGCTCACTCTCCAATGAGATCGGACGTACACGGTGTGAACGGTGTGATCAGGGGCGGCGGCGCAAGGTCGTACGACACTGGGACAACGTAGACGGAACAGCGAAAGTGCCGCGCACACGTTCGGCGAAGGACACCCGCCACTTCCCTACCCGCATTGGGCCCCACCGTCGCACAGAAACCGCGCTCACATGCCCCCCGCCTTCCCGACATCCCAGACCCACAGGCCGCCGACCCGCTCGGCCGGCCGCCCGAGCAGCTTCTCCACCGTCGTCCGCAGCGCCTCCGCGTTCCACTGCTCCGGCACCAGCACCACCACGCCCGCCCGCCACGCCCGCAGGTCCGCGCGCGCCTGCGCCCGCTGCTGCCGGCCGATCTCCGGGACCCGGCCCGAGTTGCGGACCTCGCTGAGGAGGTTGGAGGTGTGGCGGGGGGTGGAACCGTAGATACCGATACGGTCCGGGCCCCAGGGGCCGTTGAAGTACCCGCCCGCGAGCGAGAAGCCGAGATCGGTGGACGACTGCCAGTACAGGGGGTCCGCCCCGCTGGGGTCGGGCAGCGGCACCGTGACCACCGCCTCGCCCTTCTCGACGTACGAGCGGTAGGTGCCCTCGGCGATGAACTCGGGCACCGGTGCGCGTTCCCGGACCGGATACGGGGTGGGCAGCACCGGGAACAGCGCGACGGCCACCGCCGTGAACCCCGCCGCGCGGACCGCGAGCCGTGGCGCCGACGTCAGCCGGTCGGCCGTCAGCGCCAGCAGGACGCCCAGCACGGGAGCGCAGATCATCGCCACCCGGGACTCGATCACCGACTCGAAGAGCGGCTGGTGCGCCAGTGCCCGCCAGGGGCCCGTGAGCACGATGTCCGTGTACGGGACGCGGAACTTCACCCCCAGCGACAGAAACGCCGCCGCCAGACCGGTGAACGCCAGCGCCTTCACCAGCGGCAGCCGCCGCAGCCGTACGACGATCACCGCCGCCAGCAGGATCAGCGGCCAGCCGAAGAACGCGTTCTGCTCGGTACGGTTCATCGCGAGCGGGTCCGCGCTGTCGTCCGAGCCGAGCAGGGAACGGCCCGCGAACTCGACGAACGCGCGCGGGCTGTTCCCCGTGTTGTCGCCGTGCATGACGCTCGCATAGCTCTGCGGGCCGAAGAACTGCCAGACCAGCGGGAACGCCACCAGCGGCAGACACACCGCAAGCGCGACCACCAGCCCCTGCGACAGCGGGCGCCACGCCCCCCGGGCCACCTCGCGGGCCACCACCGCGTACGCGAACGCGAACAGCACCATCCCCATCGCGGCGAGCAGCAGCGGCTCCTCGCCGAGGAAGATCTGATACGTCGCGAACAGGCCCAGCAGCACCCCGTCCCGGACGACCGCGCGGCCCTCGCACAGCCGCAGCGCCCGGTCGATGATCAGCGGGATCATGAAGAGCACCAGGAAGTTCGGGTGCGCGTTGCCGTGGGAGATCATCGGGGGCGCGAAGGCGGCGAACGCCGCGCCGATGGCCGCCGCCCAGCGGTTGGCGACCAGTCTGCGCGCGATCAGCCAGTACCAGGTGACCGCCGTCGCCGCGAGGCCGGTGGTGAGGACCAGCGCCCAGGTGACCGTCGGGCCGAGCAGCAGGGTCACCGGGGTGAGCGGCACGGACAGCCCGAGCATCACCGTGTTCGCCATCAGGTTCACGCCCTCGGGATGGCCCTGGAGGGTGGTGAACAGCGGATTGCGCAGATGGATCACATTGTCGGCGGTGACCCGGAAGAACCACTCCCACTGGTTCTGGTCCTGTCCGGCGTCCGTCAGATAGCCGTGGTCCAGATCCGTCCACAGGTCGTTGTAGAGATAGAAGGAGGCGAAGAGGAAGAGCGCGGCGACCAGCAGATCGACCCGGTGCAGCGCGCGCGCCCGCAGCCGGACCAGTTCGAGGAGCACCATGCCGTAGTCCAGCGGTCTGACCTTGGAACCCTGCTGGTGCGACCAGTTCACCGGGACCTCCGACACCGGCCAGCCCGCGCGGCGGAAGAACCGCAGTATCTCGACGTCGATGCCCCAGCCGTTGAGCCGTGAGTCGGCGAACGCCGAACGCACCTTGTCGCCGTCGAAGAGTTTGAAGCCGCACTGCGTGTCATGGATCCCCGGGACCGCGACCGCGCGTATCAGCCGGTTGCCCAGGCGCCCGAGCCATTCGCGCACCCGCCACTGATGCACCTCGATCCGGGACTCGGGGTGCGCGCGGGAGCCGATCGCCGCCGTCGTGCCATCGGCCGCGAGCTGCTGGTCGAGGCGGTCCAGATCCGTGATGGGTGTGGCGAGGTCGGCGTCCGTGAGCAGGATCCGGCGGCCGTACGAGGCGAGCACCCCTCGCCGGAGGGCATCCCCTTTACCCCGGTTCGCCCCGTCATCGGCGGCGATGAGCTGGATACGCGGCTCCTCGGCCGCGGCCTCCCTCGCGATCGCGGCCGTCGCGTCGGTCGAGCCGTCGTCCACCACGATCAGTTCCCAGCTGCCCCAGCGGTCCGGATCGGCGGTCAGATGGGCGCGGATGGCGTCGAGGGTGGGGCGGAGGCGGGTCTCCTCGTTGTAGGCGGGGACGATGACGCTCAGATCGACACCAGTGCCGGATATTCGGGATATTCGAGATATTCGGGGCATGCGAGGGATTCCCTGGGGGGTGGTGATCCCGGTGTCGGTGCTGGTGCTCGTGCCGGTGCCGGTGCCGGTGCTCGCGCTCGTGCTCGCGCCGGTACGGGTGTTGATGCCGGCGCCTGTGGCTCTACTGGTCGCGGTTCTGTTGCCGGTGTTGCCGGTGTTGCCGGTGTTGTCGCTGCCGTCACTGATATCGCTGTTGTCGCTGTTGTCGTCGCTGCCGTTGTCCACGTTCATCGCTCCAGCCGATCCGCCCAGGCGAGCGATTGATCGTCGTACTCAGTGATCACCCGGCGCGAGGCCGCCAGGTCGCCGAGGGTCACGGCGTCGATCAGGTCCTCATGCCCTATCCACAGCCAGTCCCGGCGCTGTGGGTCGAAGCGCAGATGCGGCACGGCGAAGACCCAGCTCTGGACACGCAGATGGTGCAGAAAACGCGATATATACGTGTTTGCCACGATGGAGCCCAGCTCGTGCCAGAACCGAAGGTCGTAACCGATATGGATGTCCAGCTCTCCGCACGCCGCCGCGCGGGCGGCCTCCTCGGCGCGGCGGCGCACCGAGAGGACCGCCTTGGGCCGTACCCGGGTGCGGCCGGTGCGCTCCGCGTGCCGGATGATCCCGTCCATCACCAGGGAGCGCGCCCCGACCATGTCGCGGTAGTCCCCGATCGAGAACTCGTGCACCCTGAAGCCCCGGTGCTGGTCGGAGTCGAGCAGCCCCTGGGCGGAGAGATCGACCAGCGCCTCGCGGACCGGGGTCGCGGAGACCCCGTACTGCTCGGCGATCTGTTTGACCGTGAACTCTTCTCCCGGCAGCAACCGCCCGGCCAGCACCTCGTCGCGCAGTGCGTCCGCGATCTGCTGCCGCAGCGTGCTGCGGGTGACAGCGGTACTCGCACTGCGCGGGCCGGTGCCGGGCATCGATGACTTCTCCTTCACCAGTGGTCCCGGACACGATAGGCCAGTCGGTACGAACCGGGTGAGGTGGTGCGGGTGAGCGACGGGGTCTTCGAGGCGGCCACGGGGGACGGTCCGGTCGAGGTGACCGCAGGTCCGGACCGGGACGCGGAGGTGCGTACGGCGTTCGCCGGGCTGATGCAGATCCGGCGGCTCACCGGCGCCACGCCCGCGGTCTGGGAACTCCAGCAGCCGGTGCGGGCGGTCGCGCTGGCGCTGGAGGCCGGGGGTGTGCCGCCGTCCGCGGTGGACGCCCAGGGGGTCCGGGTCGCGACCGGCTATCGCGTACGGAACGCGGACCGGCCGGGCGCGGTGTGCGTGGAGTGGCTGGGACCGCCGGGGAGCGGGGCCTCGGGCGACGAGGAGGCGCGGTTGCGGGCGTGCGTGGAGGTGCTGGGCGCGGCGGGGTGGGAGGCGCTGCTGTACCGGGGGGCGCGGCGGCGGCGCTTCCTGGAGGTGGAGCCGGGGGCTGGTGCGTAACTGGCCTGGAGACGCCCCGGGTCCACCTGCGGCCCGTCCGGCGATTGAGGACGGACCGGTGCGCCCCACCGGGACAGCTCTCAGGTGGGCGGGCACGCTCCCGGGCGGGCGTACACCGTCAGGCGCGCGTGGCCGATGAGGCGGTCGGAGCAGGGGACGAAGTGGGTGCGGAGAGTGTCGCGTTTGGCCTGTTCGGTGGGGATCCGGTCGAGGAGGTCGCCCTTGGGGTCCTGGAGGACGAGGACGCGGCCGGGCGCCGAGGTGAGGCGGGCGCGGATCTCGGCGGGGGTGGTGTCGGTGCCGTAGAGGGTGTTGGAGGCGCGGGGCGAGCGGTCGAGAGAAAGGTCACGGAGACCGTGGAAGGCCCCGGGGTCGACGAGGGTCCAGACGCGGCGGCGCAGGGGGGTGAAGAGGACGGAGTCCCCGGGCCGGGCGACCTCCGCCACCGCCGAGGCCACCGCGCCGACGTCGCTCTTGCGGCTGTCGGGTGAGCGGAGATGGAGGCCGAAGGCCATCAGCGTGACCAGCGAGGCGGCCCCTGCGGACAGGGCGACAACCCCGGACCAGTAGCGGTCGAGGACCGCGCCCAGCAGGAGGGCGAGACCGATGACGTACGGCAGGACATAGCGGTCCACGAAGAGCGGGTGCACGAACGAGACCGCCAATAGCAGCCCCATGGGCAGCACCAGCAGCGGCAGGGCGACGGCTCGTACCCGGGCGCCCCCGGCGGTACGGGCGCAGCACCAGCCGAGGAGGGACAGCGCGGCGAAGGCGGTGAGTTCGGGGGTGCCCGGCGGGCCGATCCAGTCCACCTGGGCGGCCTGCGTGGTGCTGAAAAGGGCGAGCGGGGCCAGCCCGGCGACCACGCACAGCGCCGCCATCCGCCAGCCGCGCGGCCAGTGGCGGCGGAGGGTCACCGCATGCGCCACCAGCGCGAGGACCGCGAACTCGTGCAGCAGACACGCCGTCAGCATGACCACCGCGTACGCGCCCCAGCGCCGTTTCAGCAGCAGCCAGGTCCCCCAGGTGACGAACGCGCACACCAGCGCGTAGGAACGCCCCTCCTGCGCGTACCGCTGCACGACCGGCAGCAGCGGCAGGACGAGCCCGGCCAGCAGCCCCGCGCGGGGGCCCGCCAGCCGGGCGCCGATCAGCGCGACCCCGGCGGCCGTCGCACACATCGCGAGGACGGACGGCAGCCGCAGCGCGACGAGTCCGGGGTCCCAGGCGCTGAACACCCCGTGCATCAGGAAGTAGTAGAGCCCGTGCACGGCGTCGACCGACCCGAGCGTGGACCGGATCTCGGCCACGGTCCGCCCCGCCATGTCATACGTGACCGCCTCGTCGGTCCACAGCGTCCCGCCGCGCCGGATGCCCCACAGCCCGAGGGCGAGCATAAGGACGGCGGGCGCGAGGGCGACCGTACGGGAGGAGAGCCGCCGCACACGCGGTACGGGCGGGGGCGGGGAGCGGATCGGCGCGGACGGCGGCACGGGGGACGAAGGGGGCGACGGCACAGGGGGCGGAACGGACGGCGCGGTGTCGATCATCTGGCGAGTCCACCGGCCGTCCCGTTGATAGGCAGGCCCCTCACGCCCCGCCAATCAATTCGTCTAGGGTCGATCGGGGTCGATCGGGGCCTGTCGGGGCCTGTCTGGGTCGGCCGGGGGAGGTGAGGGGATGGGGCGTCGCGAGAAGCCGCTGGACCCGGACGAGGGGCCGGTGCAGCGGTTCGCGTACGACCTGCGCGAGCTGCGCCGGGAGGCGGGCACCCCCACCTACCGGACGATGGCCGAGGGCTCCCGGTACTCCGCGCCGACTCTCTCCGCCGCGGCGGCCGGGGCACGGCTGCCCTCGCTCGCGGTCGCTCTCGCCTACGCGACCGCCTGCGGCGGTGACCCCGCCGAGTGGGAGAAGCGCTGGCGCGAGGCATCGGCCGGCGAACCCGTACTCGCGCGGGACGACGGTACGAGCGCCCCCTACCCCGGACTCGCCCGGTACGGCACCGAGGACCGCGACCACTTCTTCGGGCGGGACGCCCTGGTCGCCGATCTGCTGGAGCTGACCCGGCGGCGGCCCTTCGCCGCTCTCGTCGGCGCGTCCGGCAGCGGGAAGTCGTCCCTGCTGCGGGCGGGGCTGGTCCCGGCCCTGCGCGAGGGCGGCGGATCGTCCGGCACCGCTTCGGTGGACCGCACCCCCGGAGACGGCACCGGCGGTCCATCGGTGAGCCGCACCCCCGGAGACACCGGCACCGCTTCGGTGGACCGCACCCCCGGAGACACCGGCGGCCCCTCCGTGATCCGTATCCTCACCCCCGGGCCCACCCCGGCCCGTACGCACCGCGCCCTGTTCACCGAGGGCGCGCTGGTCCTGGTCGACCAGTTCGAGGAGGTCTTCACCCTCTGCCGCGACCCCGCCGAACGTGCGGCCTTCATCAAGCTGCTGACCGGTTCCGGGGCCCGTCCCGGGGCCGGTTCCGGGGCCGGTCCCGGGGCCCGTGTCCTCATCGCCGTACGCGCCGACTTCTACGGCCGGTGCGCCGAGCACCCCGCGCTCGCCGACGCCCTTAAGGACTCCGTGCTCCTCGTCGGGCCGATGACGCCCGAGCAGTTGCGGGAGGCGGTCGTCGGACCCGCCACCGCCGAACGGCTCATCGTGGAGCGCGCGCTGACCGCCCGGATCGTCGCCGATGTCGCCGATGAGCCGGGCGGACTGCCGCTGATGTCGCACGCCCTGCTGGAGACCTGGCGGCGGCGGCACGGCCGGACGCTGACCGTGTCGGCGTACGAGGCGATCGGCGGGGTGCGGGGCGCGATCGCGCACACGGCGGAGGAGATCTTCACGTCCCTCACCGACGAGCAGTCACGGGCCGCCCGCGCCCTGCTGCTGCGGCTCATATCACCGGGTGAAGGCGGCCAGGACACCCGCCGCCCGGCCGAGCGGACCGAACTGCTCCAGTCGCCGGAGTCCGAACGCGTCCTGGAACGCCTGGTCCGCGCCCGGCTGCTGACCGTCGACGACACCTCCGTCGATCTCGCGCACGAGGCGCTCATCACCGGCTGGCCCCGGCTGCGCGGCTGGATCGAGGACGACCGCGATCTGCTGCGCTCGCACCGCCGGCTGACGGACGCGGCCCGGATGTGGGAGGAACTGGGGCGCGACCCGGGTGCGCTGTACCGGGGCGCGCAACTGGTGGGGGCGCGGGAGGCGTTCCTGGCCGAGGCACCCGGGGCTCAGGCGCACGACAGCGCCCGGGACCTCCCGAAGGCCCCCGACCCGCCCGGGACCCGGCGCCTGTTCCGGCGCGCGCCGCCCCGGGGCCCCGGCGAGACCCCCAGGACACCCGCCGACTGGCTCACCCCTCAGGAGCGGGACTTCCTCACCGCCTCCCTCGCCGCGTACGACTGTGAACTGCGCGCCGCCGCCCGCACCACCCGGCGGCTGCGCGTCCTGACCATCACCCTCTCCGTGCTGCTGTGCCTCGCCGCGATCGCGGGACTGACCGCCTGGCAGCAGAGTGAGGTGAGCGACCGCCGCGCCACGGAGGCGGAGGCCCGGCGGGCCGCCGGAGTCGCGGACGCCCTGCGGACATCCGATCCGCGAACCGCCATGCGGCTGAGCCTGGCCGCCTGGGAACTGGCGGATCTGCCCGAGACCCGGGAGTCGCTGTTCGCGGCGGGGGCGCAGCACACGGTGGATATGTTCGCCGCGCCGCTGCCCGAGTCGGAGACGGAGGAGGACACCTCCTGGTGGCGGTTCAGCGACGACGGCCGCACGGTGGCCGTCGTCGGCCCGGACCGGGTCGACCGCTGGGATGTGGCCACCCATCGAAGGGTCGCCACCCTGCCCGGTCTCGGCCGGCAGGCCCACGGCATCCTGGATGTCAGCCCCGACATCCGGAGGGCAGCCTTCACCTCCCCGGACGGGATACGGATCTGGGACCTGGCGATCGGAAGGCCGACCGGGAAGGCGTTCGGGCCCCGAGGCGATGACAGCGAAGGCTGGTTCGGGCCACAAGGCCGCCTCTTCGGCGCGCACCGGTCCAACGGCCCGCTCCAGTTGTGGGACACCCGCACCGGCCGGCCGCTCCTCGACACCGGCGGCCGGTACCGGGAGATCCGCCGGTTCCAGATCTCCTCCGACGACCGGCTGCTCGCCTTCTGTCCGAGTTCGGCGGGAGAGGGGCCGCTCCAGATCTGGGATCTGCGCGAACGCCGCAGACTGCACACCCCGTGGGCGACGAGAGTCGACCTGTGCCACCTCACCGACGACATACAGTTCACCCCCGACAACCGGGCACTGGCCATCAATGCCGAGACCGGAGTGCGCACCTGGGACATACGGTCCGGCCGGGAGCGGCCCCGCATCACCACCGGAGGCATGTCTTCCGTGGCGTTCAGCGCGGACGGCACCCACGCGGCGACGCTGACAGCGGACGAGATACGGCTCTGGCGGCTCTCGGACCACCTTCCTCCCGTGGCCCTGAGCCGGTACCCCGCGGTGAACAGAAACCTCAGCGATCTGCGGCTGGACATGCGGGCCGGAATCATCAGGTTCACGGAGTTCTTGGCACCGCCCGCCCGCAACGTCTGGACCATCGCGTTCGACCCCATGAACCCCGCGGCGGGGGAACGCGCCCCGTTCACCGCCGCCGCGTACAGCCCGGACGGCACTGTCCTGGCCACCCAGCGCACCCCCGCCGACGGCGCCCGGACGCATGAGCTGCGGGACGCCGCCGACGGGCGGTCGTTCGCCGCGCTTCCCGGCCCCGGCCCGGGGCCCGGCCGCCCATCGGCGTGCGGATCCCGCTGCCCCGGGATGGCCTTCAGCCCGGACAGCCGCGCCTTCGCGTATCTGAACGCGTCCGGCGCGGTCGCCGTGCGCGACATCCGTTCCGGCGCGGTCGCCTCCGTGCCTCCGCCGCCCCACCACGACGGCGAAGTCGCGGTCGGCGATGTCAGCGACGGCGACGGCGACGGCGACGGCGACAACGGTCGGCCGCTCGCCGTGTCCCGCTCGGCCATGAAGGCCAAGTCCATCGACTCCCTGCGCCTGGGCCAGGACGGGAGTGTCCGGGGCCTGGGCCCGGCCGGAGGTATCCAGGGCCTGGGGAGTGTCCAGGGGCGCGGCTGGTCCACCCTGCGACCCGGCGCCAACGGACCCTTGCTCGCGACGGCCCCGGACGGCCGGTTCTTCGCGCAGTACCGGCAGTTGATCGACCCGGAGACGGGAGAGGCCACCCGCATCATGCGGGGCGAGTCCTACGCCTCGTCGGCGGTGTTCAGCCCCGACGGCCGTTTCAGCGCGATGAGCGACTGGACAGGCCGCACCACGCTCTGGGACGGCGAAGGCAAGCGGCTGCTCGCGCTCCTCGTCCCCGCAGTGCCCAATGCCTCGCATGCCCAGGAGGGCCGGCTCGGGCGGGCGCTCGCGTTCTCGGCCGACGGCCGCAAGGTCGCCGTCGGCGACGCGGACGGCGGCGTACGGATCTGGGACACCGCCTCCCCCCGCTCCCAGGGTTCCCCACTGCCGCCCGCCGACGGACCGGTCCTGGCGCTGGCGTTCGGCGAGGACGGCGGGGAACTGCGGGTCACCACGCCGTACGTGGCGCTCCGTACCCATGCGCTGGACCCCGGGCGGACGGCGGAGAACGTCTGTAGGCGGGCACTGGGCGAACTGTCGCGGACGGAGTGGAAGACCTACCTCCCGACGGTCCCGTACCGCCCCACCTGCCCCCCGTAACTCACCGCACAGCGCTGCCATGTCGCCCCCGGCACCCCGCGTCACAGGCTCCGGACCCATCACAGGGCACCGGCACCCGCATCACATGCTCCGACCATCGACTTCACCGGTCCTTCACTGCGAGGATCGGCGCATGACGCACATCCCCAAGGGCGCGAACGCCCCCGTACCCACAGCCCTGCTACGGGTGGCGGTGGGCCGCCGCGTGGCGCCGGGGACACCGGTCATCGACGCGTCCGCGCTGCTGCTCGACGCGCGGGGCATGGTGCGCGGGGACGCCGACCTGGTGTTCTACAACCAGCCCCGGCACCCGTCGGGCGCGGTGCGGCACCTGGGGAGGGCCGAGGGCGGCGGTCAGCTCGCCGAATGGCTGGAACTGGAGCTGCCGACCGTGGAGGCGGCGGTGCAGCGGGTGCTGATAGCCGCGTCCTGTGACGACGGGGGCGGCGGGGTCTTCGGCGCGGTGCCGGGGCTGTATGTGCAGGCGCTGGGGCCCGACGGGTCGGTGGCGGTGCATTACGCGGTGACGGACGCGACGACGGAGACGGCGTTCGTCCTCGGCGAGTTCTACCGGCGCGACGGGACGTGGAAGTTCCGCGCGGTCGGGCAGGGATACGACTCGGGGCTCGCCGGGCTCGCGACGGACTTCGGCATCGTGGTGGCGGGCGCTGCTCCGGCGGCTCCCGCACCGGCCCCGTACACGCCACCCGCACCGGACCCATACGCGCCGCCCGCACCGGCCCCGTACGCACCGCCCGCGCCGGGGGCCCCGGCCCCGTATCCGCCCCCCGCCGCGGGCCCGTACGCGCCGGCGGCCCCGCCCGGCCCCGGGACCGTACCGCCCGCGTCTCATGCGCCGCCCGCGGCCCCCGCCGCTCCTCCCGCTTTCGCTGCCCCCGGCCCGGGTCACTACCCGCCCGCCGCCCCGGGCCCGTTCCAGGGACCGCCGCCCGGACCGCCACAGAGCCCGCCGCAGAGCCCGCCCGGGGGCTTCCCGTACGCGCCGCCAGGGGGACAGGGGCCCGCGCCCGCCGCGTACCCGCAGCAGCCCGCGCCCGGGTTTCCGCCGCCCGCCGCCGCGTACCCTCAGGGCCCGCCGCCCGCGTACGGACAGCAGCCGGGACAACAGGCGGGACAACAACCGCCGCTGCCGCATCCCGGGTACCAGCCGCAGTCCCCGCAGGCGGGCGACCCGCTCGCCGCCGCGTTCGCGGGACTGCCTGCCTTCCACTCGCTGCTGCACCGCGGCCGCGACATGGAGACCGTCACCTTCGAGGGACGGGTCCCGCCCGGCCCGGTGATCGTCGAGGCCCGGCAGCCCTGCGACAGCCCCTTGTGGATCGACAAGCTCAACTCCCGCCACGAGCAGGAGCATGAGCTGATCTCGGCGCCGGTCAACTTCTTCCACGGCCGTACGGCCTGCTACGTCCCCGAGGGGGAGCCGCTGCGGATGAGGGTGAACGGGGACGAGGAGTGGACCGTCGCCGTCCATCCGCTCAACGCGGCCCGCCCGCTGGGCACCGCCGCATTGAGCGGCCCGGCGGATGACGTCCTCATCCACACCGGGCCCGCAGGGCGGCTGGAAGTGACCCTGGAGAGGGGGCCCGAGGACGTCCATCCCTCGATGTATCTGATCGCCGTGCACGACTTCCGGCGGCCGGACCCCGAATTCTTCGGGTTCCACCACGGTTTCCAGCGGACCGACGATCTGCTCACCGGGGCGGTCGGCCCGTTCCGGCAGACGATTCCCCTGCCCGCCGGCCCGGTGCTGCTGCTGATCGAGGCCAACAGCGCCTGGACACTCCAGGTCCGCCCCTGACCCGCCCCCGGCCTGCCCCCGAGCGGACCGGGCCGGGCAGGCCGGGACCAGGAACCAGGACCAGGACCAGGGCCAGGGCCCGGATCAGCCGTCGGTGTGCTCGTCGGCGACCGAGAGCGCCGCGTCCAGTACGGCAAGACCCTCCTTCGCCTCCGCCTCGCTCACATTGCACGGCGGGACGGCGTGGGTGCGGTTCATATTGACGAACGGCCAGAGCCCGCGCGACTTGCAGGCGGCGGCGAAGGCGGCCATCGGCGCGTTCGCGTCGCCCGAGGCGTTGTACGGGACGAGGGGCTCGCGGGTCTCCCGGTTCCGGACCAGATCCAGCGCCCAGAACACACCCGTGCCCCGGACCTCGCCGACGCTCGGGTGCCGCTCGGCCAGTTCCCGCAGGCCGGGTCCGATGACGGTCTCGCCGATGACGGCCGCGTGCCCGACGATGTTCTCCTCCTCCATCGCCCGGATGGTGGCGACGGCGGCGGCGCAGGCCAGCGGATGACCGGAGTAGGTGAGTCCGCCGGGGTACGGCCGGGTCTCGAAGGTCGCCGCGATCTCGGCGGAGATGGCGACCCCGCCGAGCGGCACATAGCCGGAGTTGACGCCCTTGGCGAAGGTGATCAGATCCGGCACCACATCGAAGTGCTCGGCGGCGAACCACTTCCCGGTGCGCCCGAACCCGGCCATGACCTCGTCGAGCACGAAGACGATCCCGTACCGGTCGCAGATCTCCCGTACGCCCGCGAGATAGCCGGGCGGCGGGACCATGATCCCGGCGGTGCCGGGAATGGTCTCCAGCACGATGGCGGCGATGGTCCCCGGACCCTCGAACGCGATCGTGTCCTCCAGATGCGTCAGGGCGCGGGCGGTCTCCTCCGCCTCGGTCGAGGAGTAGAACGGCGAGCGGTAGAGGAAGGGCGCCCAGAAGTGGACGACCCCGGAGGTCGCGCTGTCGGACGCCCACCGCCGGGGGTCGCCGGTGACATTGATCGCGGTCGCGGTGCCGCCGTGGTACGAGCGGTACGCGGAGAGCACCTTCGGGCGGCCGGTGTGCAGCCGGGACATCCGTACGGCGTTCTCGATGGCCTCGGCGCCGCCGTTGGTGAAGAAGATCTTGTCCAGATCGCCGGGGGTGCGCTCGGCGATCAGCCGGGCGGCCTCGGAGCGCGCCTCGACGGCGAACGCGGGCGCGAAGGTGGTGAGCTTCGCCGCCTGCTCCTGGATCGCGGCGACGACCTTCGGGTGCTGGTACCCGATGTTGGTGTAGACGAGGCCGCTGGTGAAGTCGAGATAGCGCTTCCCGCCGTAGTCCCAGAAGTACGAACCCTCGGCGCCTGCGACGGCGAGCGGGTCGATCAGGCCCTGGGCGGACCAGGAGTGGAAGACATGTGCCCGGTCCGCGGCTTTCACGGCGGCGCCGGCGGTGGGATCAGCGGGCTGGACTCGATGGTTCATGCGCTCCAGCGTAAGGACACCCGGACGAGGTCCGACATGGCCACCCTGTCGGGCCGATGGGGACTTCCTGCGGCGTTGTGTCGGGCCCCGGTCGAGATTGACAGCATGCTGTCATTATGACAACCTTCTGTCATATCGAGGATCGAGGAGTGGAGACACTCCGTCCGGACCCAGGAGCGCGCCATGACCCGCAGGACCGTTCATCTCGCCGTCTACGACACCTTCGCCGACTGGGAGACGGGATACGTCACCGCCCATCTCACCCGGCGCGGATACACCGTCCGCACGGTCGGCCTCACCACCGATCCGGTCACCACCATGGGCGGCGTCCGTATCCAGCCCGACGCCGCGCTGTCCTCGCTGACCCCCGAGGACAGCGCGCTGCTCGTACTGACCGGCGCGGACGCGTGGGACACCGGGGACGAGCTGGCCCCCTTCGCCGCGAAGGCGCGCGCGTTCCTCGGCGCGGGCGTCCCGGTGGCCGCGATCTGCGGGGCCACGGCGGGGCTGGCGCGCGAGGGACTGCTCGACGACCGCGACCACACGAGCGCGATCTCCTACTATCTCGACGCCACCGGCTACCGGGGCGGCGAGCGCTACCGCGAAACCGACGCGGTCACCGACGGCGGACTGATCACCGCGGGCCCCACCGAGCCCGTGGCCTTCGCCCGGGAGGTCTTCGCGGCCCTCGGCGTGTACGAGGGCGAGAAGCTGGACGCCTGGTACCGGCTGTTCCACGACTCCGACGCGTCCGCCTACGCGATCCTGGAGGCGGAGTGAGCCGCGCGGAGCGGGATCTGCTCAGCCGGACCGCCCTCGGGGTCTTCCGGCTGAACGGCCAGTTCCTCTCGGTCTCCGACCGGATGGCGAAGGACGTCGGCCTGACCGCCGCCCGCTGGCAGGTCCTCGGCGCCGTCCTGAGCGCGCCCCAGCCCGTGGCGGGGATCGCCCGGACCATGGGCCTCACCCGCCAGAGCGTGCAGCGGATCGCGGATCTGCTGGTCGAGCACGGTCTCGCCGCCTACGAGCCCAATCCCGCGCACCGCCGCGCCAAGGCCCTCCGCGCCACGGACGAGGGCCTCGCGGCGGTGAGCCGCCTCGCTCCGGCCCACACCGAACTGGCGGCCCGGCTCGCCACGGCGCTCGGCCCGGAGGAGTTCGCGGAGACGGTACGGGTGCTGGAGCGGCTCTCCCGGGCGATGGACACGGTCCGGACCGAGAGCACCCCGGCCGAGAGCCCCCAGGCCGAGAGCACCCCCGCCGGGAGCACCCGGGCGGCGGGCGGCGCGGCCGAAACCACTCACGCCACCGGCACCCGGACCGAAGCCGTCCGGGCCGAAGCCGTCCGGGCCGACTGAAGAACCCGCCCCGGCGAAAGGCGCCCCGGCCGAAGCGCGGCGCCCCGACCGGACCAGACCGGACGGGACAGACCGGACGGGACAGACCGGACCGGACGGGCAGGACCGGACGGGACCCGACCGGACCAGACCGCGTCGCCCGCGCGCACTATCCTGTCCCCCGAATCCTCTGATTCCAGCGAATCGCCGGAATCGGGGGATTCGGGGGGAGGACAGACACCAATGGATCAGCTTGTATCTGGAGATCCACTCCATATCGGCGCATACCGGCTGCTGGCCCGCCTCGGCGCGGGTGGCATGGGCCAGGTCTATCTGGCGCGCAGCGACCGGGGCCGTACGGTCGCGGTCAAGCTCGTACGGCCGGAACTCGCCGAACGGGACGAGTTCCGCGACCGCTTCCGCCAGGAGGTCCACGCGGCCCGGCGGGTCGGCGGGGAGTGGACGGCGCCGGTGCTCGACGCCGACACCGAGGCGCCCGTGCCCTGGGTCGCCACCGGCTATGTCGCCGGTCCGTCCCTGCACGACATGATCAGCGCGGGTCCGCTCCCCGAGCGCTCGGTCCGCATCCTGGGCTCCGGGCTCGCGCACGCCCTGCGCGACATCCACGCGGCCGGGCTCATCCACCGCGATCTCAAACCGTCCAACATCCTCATCACCATCGACGGCCCCCGCGTCATCGACTTCGGTATCGCGCGCGCCCTGGAGACGACTGCCGACGGCGGTCTCACCCGCACCGGCTCGGTCATCGGCTCCCCGGGATTCATGGCCCCCGAGCAGGTGCGCGGCACCCGGGTCACCACGGCGTGCGACATCTTCTGCCTCGGCTCGGTCCTCGCGTACGCGGCGACCGGCCGGCTCCCGTTCGGCTCGGCGGACAGCGGCGCGCACGCGACGATGTTCCGTATCGCCGAGGAGGAACCGGAGCTGACGGGGCTGCCGGACGGTCTCGCCGATCTCGTACGGGACTGTCTGCGCAAGGAGCCCGACCA
>NZ_JBSGUP010000012.1:0-36624 GCF_053607985.1 Streptomyces sp. NPDC055078 | reverse complement strand
CAGAGCTTGGTGGGCGACACGGCCCTAGGTATCGAGGAAACCTGAATGAACCAGCCGATGAGAGACAGCCGCAAGCGGAGAGTCCGACCGTCCGAATCGTGGTGGCAACGCAGGCTGCAGACGATCACGACAGGATCCGCTGATGGTCTTTGGCGTGTCGGCGCGCGCACCACAGCCAAGAGAATCCTGGAGAAAGCGTCGCCTAACAACCCTCAAGCACGTGGAATGCTTGCCGAGCTCCTCACCGCAGCGGGGAATCCAGACGAGGCTGAATCCCTTTTTCTATCCCAGGCGCGCGAGGGCAGTCCCGGGGCAGCCTTGCAACTGGCGGATCTTCTATATGAACGCAATGCATCCCGGGTCGAGATTGAAAAGTGGTACAGAGCCGCCGTGAAGGAAGAGGATGCTGGCGCACTGAACAACCTCGGGTGCTTCCTCAGTGACGATGATGAACGCCTGGACGAGGCCGAGGAACTGCTGATGCGCGCATGGAAATCGGGCGACCATCTAGCCCCCGGAAATATCGGAAGAATGGCAATGGATAAAGGAGAGCCGCAGGCTGCTGTTCCGTGGTTCGAAAAATCTATCAACCTGGGGGTGCTCTCAGTGCTTCCGCTCGCCGCCAAAGCGTATGCAGAAGTGGGAAATTTTGGAGAGGCTAACCGTCTCATTAGCTTGGCGATTGAGCGCGATGTGACGGGATCCCACCTCGCGCATGCCGAAATGCTGGCTGGTCACGTAATCGATTCTGACGGCGATCCTGAGAAGTGGTTCATTTCAGCCATCAGGCGACAAGAAAGCGGCGCTGTTTTCCCTTACGCGCGATGGCTGCATGACCAAGGTCGAATTGATGACGCGGTGCAGTTCTATGAGAGAGCCGCAGTTGAAGGGGAAGTTCATGCTCACTTGAATCTTGCCGTAATTTTCGATGACCGCGGGGATATTCAAGCGGCCGAGTCACACCTTCGCACTGGAATGGAAGGCGGCGACCCCGTGGCAGCGGTTAGCTATGCGCGCTTTCTCTATGACCACGATCGGGAGCCTGAGATTCCTGCAGTCATAGAAGCGGCCGAGCGGCTCAACGCCCCTCAGGACGAATTGATGGAAATGCGAGATCTTTTGAGGCCGGAATGAGATCCTGCCGGGAAGGATTCACCCTGGGTAACCAAAACATGGGCATGGTGCAGGAGTCGGTCGACGGTCGCGGTGGCGAAGGTCTTGGTCATGATTCGTCGAAGCCGCCAGCCAGAACACTCACGCCGTAGTCACTGGAGAGCCGGACGACTGGGAAACCGTCATGTCCGGTTCGGCGGGAGGCCGCGCAGAACAGAGTCTGTCACGACAGACACCTCACCGCGCGGCCGACCCAACCGCCTGGCTCCACCAGTTGAAACGACTATCCGCCACTAGCGGTGGTTTGTTAAACCAGGCAGTAGAGATCAAGCGGGTGGCCTGCGCCGACTGTGTTGATCGGGGTTTGGGGTTCGGGTGACGGTGGTGCGTTGCTCCAGGCGCGCCAGCAGCGTTGGAGTGTCGTCCAGGGATCGAGCCAGGCCCGCACGGTGCGAACGGCCTATGTCCAGCCTGGCTTGTTGGGGCTGGCGGTGTTCGCCCGAGCCCCTCTCGGGCGGTCCCGTCGGCGTGGCGGTCGGCGGATCCGTGGCGGCGACGGTGGGCTCCAGCTCGGGAGGTCGGGTGAACCAGGTGCTTCTGCCCCTCCTGGTCGGTCAACCTGCGCACACGGACAGGCTCAGCCACCACACCCCCAACGGTCGGATCGGACGTCTCCGGACATCCAACCGCTGGAACCGCCGGCCCGGCGAACCTTCCCGGTCAGAACACTAGATAGGCGCCGACCTCCACCTCGCGCTGCTCTAACTCGCCTGCAGCAGCATCTGCTTGAGACGTCTCCGAACCTCATTCCTGAAACGATCAGCATGCACCCGGATTTGCACGGGGAACCTCCCATCGTCTGAGAACGGGTAGTCGGGGCGACATCACACTCAGATGGGCTGGTTTGTTCAGGCAGCCAACAGTGCGGACCACCCTATCGCCGCGCTATCGGTGATTCCGGCGAGCGCGAAGCCACACCCAGACGCCTCCAACAGTAGCGACGCCGAGGGCTTGGAAGACGGCGGTTGTGCCGCCTGGTGCTCCCGCCACCTTGCCCGCGGCGAGGATCCCGCCGAGGAGGAGTACGTACGGAAGGAGGAAGATGATCGTGCGTCCGGCGGTGCTGGGGTTCATGAGCTGGTTCCTATCCGATCTTCGAGGCTTGGGTAAGCTGACTCCGCCGGTGATGGATCCGTTTAAGGGCCTGGTCACTGCCAGGGATCGTGATCCTATGGAGGAGCGCCAGGAGTTGCGGGGCCGTGGCGCGAGCTTCGCCTGGCGATAGGCGATGCCAGCAACCTACGCTGTTGCCCACGGCGAGGATGGTGCTGGTGTGCTGCGGGCCCAGGTGCTGGTTCCACACCTTGGCCAGGTAGCTCCAGCTCTTCCAGCCGCATCGGTAGTCTTTGGCAAGCCAAGCGATGTCCCCCCGTACGTGGCCGGCGGACAGGGTATAGAGGTGGTCAGCGCCGTGCCGTGCGGTCAACTCGGTGAGTAATTGGTCGGCTTCGCGGGCCGCTGCGGCGAACTTGTTGTGGTTGGCGGTCGCACAGACTGTTTGGAGCCGGGTGCGATATGGGTCCGACAACAGGGCGTAGGGGCGATCAGGTGGGGTGGGGACCGAGGGGGAGAGCCGCTGCCCGTGCGCTGATCCTCCGGTCGGCCGAGTGTGGCCTTCGGGTGCGGCTGTGGCGTGTGGGGCAGGTGCCGTGGCCGGTTGGCTGGTTCCGTCCGGAGCTACCCGGATGTCGGTGGTGTACGCGGCCTGATCGTCTCGGATGGCCGCATGGATTGGTGCCTGCCGGGCGGCGGCCTCCAACTGAAGGTGGGCGAGTACAGCGGCGTTGGTCGGGACTCCGGGAGTGGGCGCGAAGTACTCGTCATCGATGAAGGTCATTCCGTCGGTCGCGATGCGCACATGTACGACGCCGGTCATGGTCGTGGTACCTGCCTCTCCGGGTCAGTCAGATGGTGCTGGTGCCTCCCGCACTGGGGAATCCCGGCTGTGTCCAGCCGCGATAGCGCAGGCGCCATTTGCCTGCGGTCAGATCCTTCCGGCTGACGATCACGATTTTCCCTTCGCCCCGGTAGGAATCGAGGACATCGTTGCTGGCGACCTTGCCGTTCCCCAGGTAGAGGGCTACGTGCCCCGCGTCCTCCCCCGTGTCGTAGAAGAGGAGGCTGCCAGCCGGCGGGTTGGCGTCACCGGGGTGCGCGAGGCCCCCGTCGACGAGCCGGTTCCAGTGCACATTGGCGGTCTCTGAGCCGGAGAATCCATAGCCGTACGCTTGGGCGACGAAGTTGTCGCACATGCGGTACCAACCCCGTTTGCCTGATGTCCTGCGCGCGGCAGCGATGGCTTGGGCAGGTGTGCGAGGGTTCCTGACAGTGAACTCCGCTGCCGGGTCGCTGCCCGCTCCCTCGGCCTCATCGCTGTCACAGCCGGTGGAGATCGAGGTCACGGCGTGGGTTCCCCAGGTCTTGGCAACGAGCGCGCCTGCTGCCTGTTCCCACTTGGCGTATTCGCGTACCAGTTCGCCCGCTGGGCGCTGGACTGCCCCGGCGACCCTGGCGAGCGGTCTGGTCTGCCATTCGGGGATCGCGACGAGGGAGTCATAGAACTTTCCTGCCGCGTAGATGGGATCTGTCAACTGCTCGACCGTGCCCCACCCTTGGCTCGGCCGCTGCTGGAAGAGCCCGACTGAGTCGCGGTCGCCACTGCGCAAGTTCTCCAGTGTGGATTCCTGCATCGCGGTCGCGACCGCGATCACTGCTGACCGGGGTGACAGCTTCCTGCTTCGAGCGACGTTGGTGATGGTTGACGCATTGCGAACCTGCCGAGCGCTCCACCGCGCGGCCGTCTGGCTCCCTTCAGGGCGGAGCGGGACCACCACTTGAGTCCCGGTGGGGCGCTCGATTCCCTCGAAGAGCACAGGCTCGCCGCCCGCAGCGTCGCCGACCCGGCCGTTCCCCACCGCCTGGAGCCCCTCGCAGGTCTGGACAGTTTGAGACTGGCCCGACGCTGCCGACACGAGAAGCACGCACAGGCATAACACCGTCAAGCCCAGGGCGAGAACGACGAGAGCGGTCTTCTTGACGATGACCACCTCACTCCAGCGTCAACATATGTTTATGGATGTTCTCAGTGAACAGCATTCAGGGCCAGATGGCCAGCAGCCAGCCATCGCGCGGCGCCGAATGCGTGAGCGGGCAAGCGCAATCCCTCGATCCCGCCCGAAGGCGCCCGCCGCCCTCGATCTACAGTGAGGTGAAGGAGAGTCATGCCGTTTCACCTGGGACGATTCTGTGAAGTCGAGAGTTCGGCCGCGTGGCTGCCAAGGGCTCCGCGATGCGAGGGTGGCACAGAGCGTGGGCGCGCGGGACCCCTTGGATCCGGCCAACAGGCTGAAGAGTTGCATAAACACTTGTTGTCAAGGCTTGATGTGGGTAGCTTGTGTCGCGTGTGAACCGTGCTCTAGGTCAGCTCCGCGACGGGGAGAGAGGAGTGGCATGTCTGCTTCCCATGAACTGGTGGTGGTCCTTGCCGCGAACGGAGACATCGGCACTCTGGTCGATGGGATCGCACCCGAGTGGGGGCCTTTCGAAGCGCTGGGCACAACCGCGCGCACGGTGGTGCAGGCGATCATGGCTGGTGTGATCGTGGCCCTGCTGGGCCGAGCGGCCCTTGGCGCCTTCCACATCAAAGTCGGTGAGGGCCAGCACGACACCGCACAGGTCAGCAAGGGGAAGAAGGAGGTCGGCGGCAGCCTGATCGGCGCTTTCTCAGTCGCCTCCCTCGCGACCATCTTCACCATCGTGTATGGACTGGGAATCTGATGGCGGCCAACCCACGCGGTCCCCGCGTACTCGGTGGCGAAGGCCCTGCTTCCAACCCCGAAGGCAAGCCGTGGTGGCGGGGAATGGTCATAGCGGGCGGCGTCTTCACGCTCCTGCTCGCCGTGGCCATCGGGGTGCGATCGTCAAACGGCGACGGCAGCGGCGAATCACGCGGCGTGCCCCCGGCCGCGCCCTCCGGGAGCGCCGACCCCGGCCAGAACGCTCAGGGAGCCGGCGGCGACGGAGCCGTGACGGAGCAGGAACAGGTCGACGGTGTCCCGGTCGGCTACGCGCGTTCCGAAGCCGGAGCCGTCCGGGCCGCGGTCAATTACCAGATCGCGCGGTCGTCGGCGCAGTACTTCACGGACCCGTCGACTCGTCGCAAGATCCTTGCCGCGATGGCCGCCACGGAGTCACGGGACAGGCTGATGCGCAACGACGACGTGGGCATGAAGCAGGTCCTCCTGGCGCTCGGCGTCACGACCGACAACCAGGACGAGCTGGTGGCGCGCGCCGCGGCCATGGGCACCAAGACCATCAGCTACTCCGACCAAGTTGCCACCGTGTCCGTCTGGATGACCGGACTCGTCGGCGTCATTGACAAGAGCGCGCCGCTCCCGGTCGCCGCCTCCTGGACCACATACACGCTGACCCTCCAGTGGCAGAACTCCGACTGGAAACTGACGGCGGTCAGTTCGGTGGACGGGCCCACTCCTCTCGACGACGGCGGCAACGAACCCAGCTCTGTCGAAGAGTTCCGCCGGGCGGACGGGGACTTTCATGCGCCTCCCTATGCGGGCTGACATAGCACTCCGGCTGCGCGTGCGGCTCCTCATCGTCGTAGGGCTTACGACGACTCTGCATGTGATGCTCAGCGCAGGACAGAAGGCTGAGGCCAACGGTTTCAGTGACTGGACATGCAAGAACGTCCCCTTCGCGGACAAGGTCTGCGGCGTCGTGGAGTCCACGAACAAGGCCGTCGACTTCATGAGTGACCCCCTGGGCTACATCGCCCAGTTCTTCAACAACGCCGTCACCAGTCTGTTCACGCAGATGATCAAGGCCCTGCTGTCGACGACATCCATCGACTGGCAGGACCCGGGATTTCTCCGCGCCTACTCCATGGCCTTTGCCGCTTCCACCGTTCTCACTCTCATCCTCTGGCTGTTGGCCGTGGCGAAGCGAGCCGTTCAAGGCGTTCCGCCTCTGCAAGCCCTCGGTGAATCAATCGGGTTTCTGCTGATCGCCGTCACCGTCAGTGCTCTGGCCCCCGCCGGCATCGCCTACATTGTGCAACTGTTCGATGAGGCGGCTGAGGCGATGCTCATGCCGGTGGCCTCGGACGCCGCCGACATGGTGGTCACCGTGACCACCGCCATGGGGGTGCTTCTGGCCATCCCGGGTGGTTCGATTATCGTCATCTTCCTCGCCCTGACGCTCCTGACTGCTATCGCAGGAGTCTGGCTGGAGCTGATCGTCCGGAACGCGCTGATCCTAGCGGGACTCGTTCTGGGCACGAGTGTCTTCTCCGGCCTGGTCGACAGAAGCTTGTGGAATCACGTCAAGCGCTGGGTCGGCGTCATGTGCGGGATTATCGCGAGCAAGTACGTGCTCTTCACTACCTTGAATCTGGCTTCGGGAATGCTCGTCAGCGACGCGAGCACTCCCTCCGTGACGCAGAGCTTCGCCACCACCTTCACCGCCATCGCTCTCTTCTGGCTGGCCCTCTATCTTCCGTTCCAGCTTGCGAAGTTCCTCCCACTCGTTGGCGATGAGATCCAGGGCATGCAACAGGCCAAGGAAGGCATGCAGGGCAGTGCCCAGAATGTCGGAAGCCAGATGGGAGACAGCTTCGGAGAACTCAGTTCGCGCTTTGGAGGCGGAAGCGGAGGTGAGGGAGGCGACCCGGCCCAAGGAGACGGCGACCTGGGTGGAGACGGTGCGGAAGCCGCTGAGGCTGGTGCTGCAACCACTGGAGTCGGTGCGGCAGCGGTTGCCGCGAAGAAGGGCGTCGATTCCGCCAAGGAGCAGGGCGAACAGGCGGTTGAGCAGGGCACGGAGGCGGCCAGCGGATCCATGGGCGATGCCTCCGGTACCCCAGATGCGTCGGCCGGGGCGGCGGGCGATACAACCGCCGGAGACGGCCCAGGGAGCGGTGCCGCATCAGGCCCGGACTCCACTGCCGCGACCGGCGGGGAAGACGCGCCAGGAGACAGAGGCAGTCCCGCGCCCGCCGGAGACGGCAGCGGTCCGGCGGCCGCGGGAGGCGACGACGAGCCTCCGCCGCCGTCGTCCTGGCCCCCAGCCCAGATGCCCGCCGAACAGTCCTCGGATGATCTGCCGACGGCGGACGAGGACTCGCGGTGACACCACCACCACGGAAGGAAGGAGTCAGCTGATGGCCCGCACCTTTGTCTTCCCGCGCCCCAGGCCCCGGGGTCTCCTCGGCCGCAAGCTGGAGGGCGACGAGCAAGTCGTACTCGCCGCGGGATTCCTTGGCGGGCTGATACTCGCGTGGCTGGTCAGCAGCACCATGCTCAAGGTGGTCTGCTTCGCCTCGCTGGCCGGTCCGTGTGCATGGGCCGTTCTCGCTCCCTATCGGGGGCGCACCTTTCTCAAGTGGTTCGAGATCACCCGCACGTACCGCCGCCTGCTGCGCGACGGATCGCTCCTCTACAGATCGCGGGCCCCGTACGCGGGCCGCCACGTCACCGGGCGACGGGTAGCTGTCGACGTTCCTGCCGGTGTCCCCCGGAACATGGAATGGATCAGTGCGCGCACGGCTTTCGGTGAGATCGCGATCCTCCTCCAGCCGCACGAACTGATGTTCACGGCGGCGATCGAGGTGGAGGCGATGCGGGACTTCGGATCGCTCGACACCGAGGACAAGGAATCGCTCATCAGAGCCTACGAGTCCTTGCTCAGGGCCACGGCCGACGGAGGCGGCAGGATCCGCCGTCTTCAGTGGATCGCACGTGTGATCCCGACCGATCCCAACGCGCACGCGCGCGACGCCGCCAGCCGCGCCGATCCGGAGGCACCCGCCTGGCTGGAAGCCTCGTACCAGGAGCTGATCCGGCACGTCGCGGTCACGTCCGAGGACCGGCGCCTGATACTCGTCCTCGGCATCCCGTACACCATGGACTTGGTCGCCGAGGCCCGACGCTATGACACCCTGCACGTCGGCTACGGCATCGCTCTCGGTAAGGAGCTGGAGAACTTTATCCGCCAGCTCTCCCGCGGGCAGTTACGGCATGTGCGCAACCTGGACGAAGCAGGTCTGGCTTCATATATCCACCATGGGTATGACCCCAGTCACTGGATCGATGACACCACAGGCATGGACCGGGTTACCTGCTGGCCGGCTGAACTGGATGCCCGCGATACGGGCCATCTGGTGTCGCGCAGCTGGGAGACCTCCCCGGGCTGGTATTCACGCACGGCATGGATCAAAGAGATGCCGGTCCTCCCCGTCGGGATCAATTTCCTGGCGCCGGTGCTGCTCTACGTTCAGGGCGTGGTCTTCTCCGTCAGCGTGACGATGGACCTGGTTCCGACGGATCAAGCGATCACGGAGGCCATGGCGGATGCCACCAACGAACTCGGACAGGCGGACAAGCGCGCCGGAGTGATCGAGGATCCGCGCGAGCAGAAGGCTCAGAAGGCGTCGCTGGGGACCATGTACGAGATTGCGTCTGGAGCAGCGGGCATCCGCATGGCCGCGTGGATCACCGTCACGGCCCCTGATGGCGAGGCACTGCGCCGGGACGGCGACACCGTCCGCAGTGCGGCCTCCCGCTCCGGAATCCGTCTGGAGTGGACCGACAAGGAGCACTACCGGGCCTTCGCCAACACCTTGCCCTTCGCGGCCGGGCTCTTCCGGAACGGGGGCTGACGCGATGCTGGACATGCTGCGATCTCAGACCCAGACACGACGACGGGCCATCCGCTCCACCACCAGCAACGCCTGCGGCCTCTATCCGGCCGTCGGGGCCGCCAGCATGGACCCGCGCGGCGTCATCATCGGCAGGGAGGCGTACAGCGGCAAAGCGTACATCTACGACCCCTTCGTCCTGTACGACCCCAAGGCCCGGGTGCGCCTTCCCAGCGGACACGCACTGATCCTCGGCAAGTCCGGATACGGGAAGTCCGCGCTGGAGAAGACCTACGTCCTCCGGCAACTCCGGTTCTGCGACCGCCACTTCTGTGTTCTGGACGCCCAGGGGGAGGACGGGACTGGAGAGTGGGACGGCATCGCCAGGGAACTGGGCATTCAGCCGATCCGCCTCGTCTACGGCAACGGGGACCGAGCCGGGGGAGTCCGGATCAATCCGCTCGACCCTCGCATCCCGCCCGAACACCAGGCCAAAGTCCTGGTGAGCATGATGGAGATCCTCATCAGGGGTCCCATCAGTTCGCAGATACGGTTCGCACTCGCCGAGGCGCACAGGGCCGCGATCAGCCGAACCCGTATACCTCAGCACGTGGTGATCCTCTCCGACGTCCTGGATGCACTCACCGCGCCCGGCGAAGCACGGTTGGGCCAACAGCAGATAAGTCCCGAAGAACTCGTGGTGTGGGGACAGCCAGCAGCCCTGGCGCTGGACGAACTCTGCAACCCCGATCGCGAACTGGCGGGCCTCTTCAACGGCCCCACAAGCAGCGGAATCGATCTCGACGCCCGCCTGATCGTATTCGATCTGACGCGCCTGCCTCGCGAAGGCGCGGCCATGCCGCTGCTCATGGCCGTCATAGGCCCGTGGATCCGATTCGGGTGGATCAAGCCGGGAGACAACATCAAACGGACCTTGATCGTTGAGGAGGCTTGGCACATTCTGAGCCACCGCCCCGTCGCCAGACTCTTCGAGGAACTGATCCGATACGGCAGACGTCTGGGGCTGAGTTTCTGGGCCGTACTCCACCATCTCGCCGACCTTGTCCTGGAAGAGGCGCCCGAAGCGAGCGCCATTCTCAAACTGACGGCGACGCGGGTGCTGTATCACATGGACCGCGAAGAAGCGGAGACGACGGCCAACTATCTGGGCCTGACTGTCTGGGCAATGCGAGCGTTGGCGGACGGTGCGAATGTATGCGCGCCGGGGCGCGCGGTATGGCAAGTCGGGTCACGAATCAATCTGGTCGAACACATCCGCACTGCAACGGAGATCCGTCTCACCGATACCAACCGGAGAATGTCGCAAAAAAGCGCCGAGTTCACGAATAGCCTCCCCATGATCCCACTGCAGCCACGGGCAGTGCCCTCATGAGGCGGCCCCGCAGCGTCGACAATCACCCCGCCCCCGGACGTCTCCCAGGGCCCCGTGTTCGGGCACAGGTCCAAGGCGGTGCCGGATGAGGCTGCATCTGGTGCCGGTGCGATTCCGCGATGCCGCGGCATTCGTCCGTGAGTGGCACCGTCACCATCCGCCGCCCGTCGGCCAGGTCTTTGCTGTCGGGGCTGCGGACGAGACCGGAATTCTTCGCGCTGTCGCCATCGTCGGGCGGCCTGTCGCGCGCCACCTGGACGACGGAGCCACCCTCGAAGTCACCCGCACTTGCAGCGATGGAGCCCGCAACGCGAACTCCCTGCTGTACAGCGCCGCGTGGCGGGCCACCCGAGCTCTCGGATACACCCGGCTGATCTCCTACACCCAGTTCGGCGAGAGCGGCGCGAGCTTGCGTGGAGCCGGCTGGAGAGTCGTCGCCCAGCGCCCCTCTCGCTGCGGTTGGCACACTCCTTCGCGTCCCCGTAGGACCCGTGACAGCGCATACGTCGTCCGCACCTTGTGGGAGGCCGAGTGATTCCCGGCAGCCCTGAGACAACTCAGCACAGAGGGTGGGCAGCATGATGCCCCGTGCGGTGACACCCAGAACCGCTGCGCGCCTCCGACTCGGACGGGACGCCGTCTGGATCCTACCGATGGTGACGGTGTTCGTCCTTACCGCGGTGTTCTGGCTGACCGCCTTCCTCTCAGGGGTCGTCGCTCACGGGCGGCCAGCCGCCGTGGGCTGGGACTCAGTGGGCCAGGCCGCAGTCGCTGTCGTCCGCCGGCCCGGGGACCCGGCCCACGCGTGGCCTTCCGGCTCCGGAGTCGGCGGTCCCTGGGCGTTCTGGCCCTGCTTCCTGGTCGCACTCGGGGGAGCAGCCTTCACGATCTGGAGGATCTACTGGTGGTGGAAGCACCGCGGCGCCGACGGAGCGGACGGAATGGCGACACGTGCGGAACTGGAGAAGGCCATGGGCGAGAAGCAAGCCCTGGCTCGCGCCGCCTCGCTACGACCAAGAATGACGGAATGGAACCCTCGCGTATCGATCCGGGACGTTGCCGTCTACGCCGGATGCGCAACACCGTCGGATGTACATCTATGGATCACCATCGAGGAATCCGCCATTCTCGTTGCACCGCCTCGTGAAGGAAAGACGTCACAGATCATCCTGCCCGAGATACTGGAATTCAGGGGAACGGTCCTGGCGACCAGCAGCAAAGCCGAGATCGTCTACAGCACCGCACTCCTGCGTGAAGAACACGGCCCGGTCTGGGTGCTCGATCCGACCGGCCTGTCCGGGTGGCCCCATCAACTGCGCTGGCCGATTTCCGCAGGCTGCGAGGAGTACCAGGTTGCCCGTAAACGGGCGGAAACCCTTGCGGCCACGACGAAGACTGAGGAAGGTACGAGAAACGGAGGCTATTTCGCCCTCAATGCGAAGACGCTCATAACCTGCTGGCTGCATGCCGCAGCCCTGCACAAGCGGCCGGCGATCGATGTACTGCTCTGGGCCACTGATCCCGACAACCGCGAGGCCGTCGACCTGCTCGCGGCCAAGGGCAAGCACCTTCTGGCCGCGGCACTGGCGGGACAGCACGCGGCTGCCGACGAGGAGCGCTCGGCGACCTGGCGGACGGCCGAACAGTCCTTCATCGCCCTCTACGACGAGAAGGTCGCCGCGATCTTTGCCCCGGAAGCAGATGCCGAGGTCTTCGACATCGAAAAGTATCTCACCGAGTCCGGGACCCTCTTCCTCATCGGCGAGGACGAGGAGGGAAGCGCCTTGGCCCCGCTCAACGCCGCGTTTGCCAAGGCCATGTTCGACACGGCCAAGAGGATCGCAGCCCGCAGCCCGAACGGGCGCCTCGAAACCCCCCTGGGCTGCTTTCTCGACGAGTTGGCAAACGTTGCTCCACTACCTGAGATCCCCAACCTCATGAGCGTCAGCGGATCTCAGAACATTTTCGTGATGGCCGTGCTGCAAGGCTATGCACAGGCCGAAGACCGATGGGGCCCGCTCGGTGTGCGGAAGATGTTCGCGAGCGGCACTCTCAAAATCTTCCTCGGCGGCATATCAGATCCGGAGGAACTCAAGTCCTACAGCTCCCTCGCCGGCGAGTTCGACGAAGACGTCGAGTCCGTCTCCGATGACGGAGGCCGGATTTCGGTGTCCACGTCGGTCCGGCGCAGAGCTGTCATCGAACCAGCGGACATACGCAAGGTTCCCGAGCGCCACGGGCTCCTCATCCACCGCCGGACATCAGCCGTTCTCACCAAGTTTGTCCGCACCCATGAAGGGCCACGGGCTGACGAGATCAAGGAGGCCGACCGTCGGGCACGCACGATGGTCGCCAGCCGGACACGACTGTCGAAGGGAGGCGGCAGTGGCTAGCGGCTTTGACGACCTCTTCGCGGCATTGAGGTCCGTGACCGAGGAGGTCGTCTCTCTCAGCGCCGAACAGGTCCTGCTCGGCGAGCGGGTCAAGATGCTTGAGGAGAGCCGCGCATCTGGCATCCCCCTGACAGCAGGCGCATCGGGCGCAGCGGGAGTGACAGAGCGGATTCCCGGGGCGCCCGTGGACTGGGATGCCCTGAACAGCGAGGAAGCGAAGGAGCTGTGGCCGCGGTTCGTGTCCTGGGTCATCTGGCTCGCCGACCGGTACGAGGTCACAAACGATCAACTGCCCAGGCACTGCTGGTGGCTGCACGGCGGGGTCGTGGAAGAGCTGACCGCGCTGTGGACCTCTCGCCAGTCCGCTTACAACGTCGGCGAGGACGCCGGCGCTGCGCCGTACCTGTGGCAAGACGCCCTCGCACGGGGTATCGAGCGCATCGGGCGGCTCTGGCTCGGGACGTGCCGGACCGGCCAGCACCGCGAACGGCACCGCGATACATGGGCGGACATCCGCTACCGCAACACGATTCTCGCCGCCGAGGCAACCGCCTACGACGGCACGGCGGACGGCAGCAAGCCGAGGGACAAGGCCAGCGGAGACGGACGCTCGAACAGCCCCCCGGATACAGACAACCCCAGCAATCCGACCGCCTGAAACAAGGAGAGAAGACCGATGACCATGAACCGCTACGGCATCGAGGCCCGCGCCTACTGGCGGAGATGGCTCCCCGCCCGCCACGCAGCGCTCCCCGACCCGGTCGCATTCTTCACACACCTCGGTGAGCAAGTGGAGCAGCAGGTAGGGGACTTGTGGGACGACCTGGTGACCAAGGACCAGCCCCCCGTCGACGAGACTCATGAGGAGCGCGTCGGCCGACTCGGCCGGCTCAAGGCCGAAGCCGAGGACGCCGTCCTGACAGAGATCGTCCGGCTGCCACCGGAACCAGAATCCGCAGAAGACGCGGACGACGGTCTGCAAGAGAGCGACGAGCAGTTCCAGGCCCGAGTGCGGCGGGTCCAGGAGCGGACCGAATGGCTTGGGACCACCGCCGACGGCTTGATCGACGGCAGCCTCCAGTTGGACGACCTCGACGACGACCAACTGCGCCGCGTTCTGGACTACATGACGCCGTCCTTCCTGCGGCTCCTCGGGACCAGCGTTGAGGACCTGCGATCCCGGGGGCGAAGTCTCTGACCCCAATGAACCGACGAGCAGGTACGAAGCGATGTCGTGGAGGACCCCGTGTACCAGACACCCCAGCAACTGTCCGATCTCGACGCTCAGGCTGCCACCGATGCACTCCATTTCCACGCCGCGACCAGCCCTGACCTCGACTGGCAGTACCGCCTCTACGCCCTTGGGCACGACAGCCCGGAGGCCGGAGCCGACGAGGTCGGCAGGTTTCTTCTCGTCAGGGTCGATGAGGACGGCTCCGTCCACGAGGTCGCCTCGCCGCAGACCCTGCCACACCAGCAGTGGGCGGAGGATCTGCTCGACCGCCTCTGGGAAGGCATGGAGACCGGCAGTCTCCTGGAGGGAGAAGGTAAGGGCGAGACCACTCTCGCTTTAGCGGAGCAGAGCGTAGTCGCCGGAATCGTCAACGGCCCCGCACCGGAGCGTCCGTCCTGGCAGAGCACCAGCGATCCGGCCACGGAGGCCAAAAGCACTGATCTCTGGGAAGACGCTCCCGCGAGTGCCGACGACTACTCCGTGGGTGATCAGGTCGAGCACCGAGACGAATCCGGGGAGGACGAGCCGGTCACGGCGATGGTCACCGGCTTCCCCGACGCGGGAGAGTTCGGCGACCTTCTGGTGCAAGACGTCGACCAGGACGACGAGCCCTACCCCGTTCTGCTGAACCACGTCGTCTCCCGGCGGCACCCTCCCGAGGAACCGGTCCACGAACCGGTCCGGTTCCGTCCCCAGAGCCAGGACGACCTGGCGCCCTCTGGGCCCTTCGCCCGGATCAGGGCGAACATTGCCGCGCTCCGTACGCTGCACGTCCTGCGGGAGGAACAACGCCCGGCCTCCGGGGACGAGCAGGCGGTCCTGGCTCGCTGGAGTTCATGGGGAGCAGTCCCCAACATCTTCCACCCGCGCAAGACCGAGTTCGCCACGCTGCGGGCGGAACTACGGTCCCTGCTGAGCGAGGAGGAGTGGTACGCCGCCGAGGCCACCACCAGGAACGCTCACTTCACCGACGCCGGCCTGGTCCAGCCCATCTGGCAGGCACTCACGGACCTCGGCTTCCGGGACGGCCGGGTGCTGGAGCCCGGCTGCGGCAGCGGCAACTTCCTTGCCTATGCTCCGGAGACGGCGCGGATGACAGGCGTCGAACTCGACCCCGTCACGGCAGAGATCGCAGCAGCCCTCTACCCGGACGCTGAGGTCAGAAGCGAGTCCTTCGTCGACACCCGGGTGCCTGACGGATACTTCGATGCCTCGGTCGGAAATGTGCCGTTCGATGAGATCGCGATCACCGACCCGGTCCACAACCCTCTCCGGCTGGCCACGCACAATCACTTCATCGTCAAAGCGCTGGAACTCATCCGTCCCGGTGGCCTCATCGCCGTCCTGACCAGCCGCTACACGCTCGACTCGATCGGCAAGACCGCCCGTCTGGAGATCGCGGACCGGGCCGACCTGCTCGGTGCGGTCCGGTTGCCCGCGGGGGCGCACCGCCGAGCCGCCGGAACCGATGCAGTCACCGACATCCTGATTCTACGGCGCCGCGACGGGCGGGTTCCCGACACGCCTCCGGCGTGGATCGGCCTGTCTCCCGTACAGGTGGGTGCGGACAAGACTGTCCTGGTCAACAGCTACTTCGCTCAGCGCCCCGAGATGGTCCTCGGCACGATCGATCTCAGCAGCACCCAGTACGGCCGCGACGACATCACTGTCCGCCCACTCCCGGACACCGATCTCCCCGGAGCCTTGAGCGAAGCACTGGCTGCGGTCACCCGTCAGGCCCATGAGGCGGGCATGACCATGAGCGCCTCCCCGGACGCCGTCCAGCGGGCCGCGGTCGAGCAGCGCGCCGAGCGGATGCGCCGTGCCCAGGAGATGTTCGGCGAAGAACTCCAGCGCTTCGAGGGAACGCTCCTCGACCAGAAAGACGGAACGTTCCTGCAAGTCGTCGGGGGAGAGTTGGACACCCGCCCGGTCTTCAGGAACAGCGTCGAGGAACTACGGTCCCTGCTGCGCCTGCGCGACACCTACGTCAGCCTGCTCAGTGCCGAGTCCACCGCAGACCAGACCGAGGCCACCCAGCTGCGCCAGCAGCTCAATAGGCACTACGACGCGCACACAGCGCGGTACGGCTTCCTCAACAAACGCGACAGCCGGCGCGACCGGCGCTCCGCCCACGGTGCCTTCCGTTCCGATCCCTACGCGGCGGGCGTCTACGCGCTGGAACGGTACGACAAGGATGCCGGCACGGCCACGAAGTCGGCGATCTTCATCCGGGCGGTCACCAAGCCCGCGGCGCAGGAGAATGAGGCCGACAGTCCGCAGGACGCACTGGCGATCAGCCTCAACACTCACGGCGAGGTCCGCCTCAGCGAGATCGCGCGCCTGCTGGGACTCGAATCCCTGGACGAAGCCAGGGACGCCCTCGGTGCCACCGTCTTCAACGAACCGGGAACCCAGCGCCTCGTGCCCGCGGCCGAGTATCTGAGCGGCAACGTCCGCGGAAAGCTGGAGAAGGCCGAGCAGATACTCCGCATGGTCTCCCACGAGTCCCGGAGTGAGCACCCCCTCCAGGCCAACGTCACCGCTCTGCGCAAGGCACTCCCGCCGGACAAACAGCCGGGTGACATCGAAGACATCAACTTCGGTGCAACCTGGATCGCCCCGGAGTACTACCAGCAGTTCCTCCAGCAACTCCTCCAGTCCCCCTCTGTGACGGTAAGCCGCACCTCAGGAGCCGACTGGAACGTCGAGGCGCCACCGTCCGTCCGGAAGTCCAGGGCTGCGACCAAGGTGTACGGAACACCTCGCCGCAACGCGGTGGACCTGGCCCAGCGGATGCTGCGCCGCTCCTCTCTCGTGGTCCACCCGCCCAAACGGGACAAGGATGCTACGCCGGAGGAAGTCCAGGACGGCAAACGGTGGGCGGCGGAGCAGACAGAGCAGGTCATCGCCAAGACCGACGAGCTGAACCGGCTCCTGGCCGACTGGCTCTGGCAGGACCCCGAGCGCACCAAAGACGTCCTTGCCATCTACAACAAACTGCACAATTCCCACGTCCCCTACCAGGGAGACGGCTCCCACCTGACCTTCCCCGGACTTTCCGACGAGATCACTCCGCGACCGCACCAGCGCGCGGGCGTGGCCCGTGCCCTGACGGAGCCGGCGGGAAGCTTCTTTGACTACGAGGTCGGATTCGGCAAGACCCTCACCATTGCCATGACGCTAATGGAGATGAAGCGGCTCGGCATGGTGAGGAAGCCGTGTGTCGTGGTCAAGAACGCGACCGTCAACGACTTCCGGAACGACTTCCTCAAAGCATATCCCCAGGCGCGTGTCCTGGCCATTGACAGCAGCGAGTTCACGAAGGAGACGGCCGCCGCATACATCGCGCAGATCGCCAATGGTGAGTGGGACGCTGTCATACTTCCCCAGAGCCTCTTCAAGCGGATTCCTATGTCAGGACGAGGTCAGGAACAGTTCGTTGCGGACCAGACGGCAGAGTACCGGGCGCGTATCCACAAGGTGCTGACCGGCAGTGACGAAACTCTGGATCCCTCTCTCAACCCCGGCGGCGACCCGCTGATCGCTGACGCGCTGGACACCGTGGCGGCCATCGGGACTGGACAGGGCAGAGACCGGCAGAAGCGGGAGACAGTCAAGTCACTGCAAGGTGATCTCAAACGCCACACTCAGCGGGCCGAGAAGAATCTCGTCAAGGAGACCACCACCGGCGTCTCATGGGAACAGACCGGCATTGACTTCATCGCCGTCGACGAGGTACAGGACTTCGCCAACGGAGAGGTCGGGGCCAATAATTCAGAACTCGCGCTCCCTGTCTCGACCCAAGCCAAGGACCTCAAGGTCAAACTGCGTATCACCGAAAAAGCCTACGGCCCCAAGGCGGGCCTCGGTTCCACAGGGACACCGTTTCCCAATGCGATGCCCCAGGCATTCGTCATGCTGGACTACTTCCGCCCTGACATTCTGGCAGATGCCGAGATTTCGGCTTTCTCATCGTTCCAGGCGCAGTATCTCCGGGACGTCATAGCGCCGGAGATATCCCCGGAGGGAACTCCGCGCATGAAGGAACGCATCGGCGCGTTCCGTAACGCGAAGCAGTTCCACCCCATGTGGAAATCGATGGCCGATGTCAAAACCAAGCATGACATCCAGCTGCCGGTCCCTGAGCATGTCGGTGAGACCATCGTCGTCCCGGCCACGGATGCAGACCGCCTGTACATGGCCCATATCGCAGATCGCGCCGACCTCGTGCGCGCCCGTGAGGTGGATCCGACCGAGGACAACCTGCTCAGCATCGCCAACGATGGCCGCATGGCGGCCATGGACCTCCGCATGGTCGGGATCGATCCCGACGGGCCCGGCAAGCTCGACGCCATCGTCGGCAAGGTCTTCGAGATATGGCTCCAGTACAAGGATCAGACCTACACCGACAGGGAGGGTAATCCCAGCGAAGAGAAGGGTGCCTTGCAGCTCATCTTCGCGGACCGCGGCACTCCTTCCGACAACGCACGGAAGAAGGGCCGGTTCATCGCGTACGACTACATGCGGGACAGGCTCATCGAACTCGGCATGCCAGCCGAACTCATCGGATACGCACAGGATGCCAAAACCGCCGAGGAAAAGGAGGCCCTGTGGTCGGCGTGCCGACGGGGCAAGTACGCTGTCCAGATCGGCAGCACCGAGACTATGGGTGTCGGCGTCAATGCCCAAGATCGCGCTATCGCCTTGCACCATGTGGATTGCCCGTGGCGGCCAAGCGATGTCACCCAGCGTGAGGGCCGGATCATCCGGCAGTACAACCAGCACTTCGATAAAGGCATTCCTGTTCAAATATTCCGGTGGGTGAAGGCCGGGAGCTTCGACAGCTTCATGTGGCAAACAGTGGAGCGCAAAGCGAAGTTCATCGACCAGGTCCGGACAGGCAGGGAACTTGAGGAACAGGAGCAGACACTCGACGGCGACCTGGGCAAGGACTACCTAGAATTCGGCGAGATCAAGGCCATCGCCACCGGAAATCCCATTCTCCTGAAGAAGATGCAGGCAGATGAGGAAGTGCGCCAGCTGGACGCGGCCTTCAAGAACTGGAAGCGCACACAAACCCATCTTCGGAATGTAGTCGACACCGGAGACCGAACCCTCTCGGAAGCACAGAGCCGAGCCGACCTCGTCCAGAAGGCCGTCCAGGTACGCACGGAGACAAAGGGCGAAGCGTTCCGGATGGAACTGTCCAACGGGAACGTTGTCACCAAACGGTTGCAGGCCGCCACTGCCCTCCGGACAGAGCTGTCGATGATGCGCCGCCAGATGCGCGGTGAGGCGAGTGGGTGGCAGCACGTTGCGACGCTCGGCGGCCAGCGCTTCGAGGCCCGGATCAACAGCTTTCACGACTGCATAGATTTCAGCATTCGTGGTCTGCGGGACATTCCGCAGGCGTACTTCACCGTCGACGACGTTGGTGCCATCATCGGGGACGGCAAGCCACCGCTCGGCCTCGTGACCCGCCTGGAGAACCAGGCGGACAAGCTTCCCGGCCTCCACAGCACGCTGGTCGCCGTCGTGGCCGAGCTGAGCCAGGAGATTGATCGAGCGCAGAAGCTGGTTGACCATCCCTTCGCCAAGATGGACAAGCTCCGCCGTGCCCGTGCGGAGCAGGCCCAGCTCGAAGCCGAGATCGAATCCCAGGCCGGCGCATCAGCACCCGACGACGAAGAGTCCTACGTCGAGGACTCCACCAGCAGTCCCCTTGTCTGGCCCGACATCCCTGCCGTCATGGAGACCATCGACGCTTTCCAGGAGTGGGACGCTGGTTCGCCCTTCGCCGCCTGGCGTGAAGAAGCAGGCACTGCGGAAGACTCCCCCGAGAGCGCCCAGAGGCACCGCGTCCACGAGACCGGTACGAGTCTTGTGGAGGAGGTGAACCGGCAGCGGAGCGTAGCGCTCACTGGGGGTTTGGCAGACGGCACTGTCCTCCGGCAAACCCAGGAGCTGCTGGACACTGCGATCAGCTACCTCGACATCCTGGAAACCAAGGACGGTGACCCGCACCACGAAGAGGCACGGGACCTGACTAACGGTCTCATTACCACGGCCACGACTCATCTGGACAACATGGCCGCCTGGATCCGGGAAAGTGAGGAACGCAAGGCTCGCGCTATCGACCAGATCGCCTATGGAGTGGACCCAGAGGGAGAGGACTTCGAAGACGGCATGTCCTTGCGGGACATGGCTCTGCACGACGCTGCCGTAATGGTCGCCGAATTGGGTGGGACTGCCGTTGTCTTTGAGGACGGAGAGTGGGCCGGAACCGCAACGGGCAGCGGACCCGGTAGCACGGATACGGGCGATTCCCTCGCCCTTCCACTCGAAGGGCGCGAGGTGGTGTTCGTACCTGACGACGCGCTGCCGGACTTCAGCCGCCTCCCGGAAGTTCCGATCACCGATGCTGCGGTCTTCGCTGAGCTGGCAGACCGCGCGCAAACGGCCTACCGAGCATGGAGCCTCACCCGCACAGCAAGGTCTCAGCTAGAGGACGAGCGGGGCGGACTGCATCGGGCCGAGGGCGCGATTCCTAATCCCGCCACCGCGCTCCATGAAGCATACTTTCACGCACTCAGGTACCGGGGTGACGATGCAGCGGAATTAACCCGCCGATACGGCAACGTGATTGCCCACTCCAGGGCACTACGGGACCGCCTTCCCGAACCTGAGCGCGAGAGCGAGGAATGGTACGACGCCGATGCCCTTCGCCGTGTCGGCGATCTAACCTACGAAGTCGTCACGAACATGCTCGCCGGCCGGGCAGCCAACTCCGTCCAGCGACAGAACGCGGCTCCGTACGCCGACCGTACGGAGTACTGGGCTGTTGAGCAGAGAGTGCTCGACATCTACGAGGAATGGAGGGGCGCTCTCGCTCCGAACCTGGCGGAGGGCGTTGCGCAGGAGCGGGCGCTGGCAGCTGCCGCCGAGAGGGCATCGAAGGAGAGCGCGGACGCGAGGCACAATCGGCTGCTGGGGCTCGATCACGTCATCGACTCCGCGGTCTTCCAGACGTTCGCGGACGCAGCCCGTGCGGTTGCCGATCAGTGGGACCGGGAGCAGCGGAGCCACAACTCGGTGAGCAGCACGTGGGCGATGTACCGGGCGGTCCGCGAGCACGCCGCCCGGTACGGCAGCACTGTCGATACGGCAGATGCCGTCTTCCTCCGGTGGGCGGCCAGCGACGAGCCCGTCACCGCTGCGGACGACGAGGTGGCGGAGTTCATCCCAGGTCTGTCGCTGTTCGACGAGTACTCCGTCACCGGGCCGGGTGGCACATCATCGAATCCCCAAACCGGAGTTGATCTCGCTGCGGGGATCGCACAACTTCGCGCCGACGGCGCGGAGATTGAGGAGACACCGACCGGACTGGGGCTGTCCACTCCGGACGGCAGCCGCTTCGAGATCACCGCGATCACATCCACCGAAGGCGATGCACCCGGTCCGGCACAACGGACTTCGGTCGAACCCGCTCTCCAGAAGCCGAGCACCCCTTCCGACGACTCCCCGTCCGCATCCGAACCTGAGGGAACAGCCACCCCCCGGGCAAGGAGCCTGGCAATCCTCCTCGGTCCGTACACCGACAGCGGAGAGCTGGTGGCCGGCCGGGAGCTGATCATGGAGTCGATCGCTCGGATCCAGGCGATCGCCCAGACTCGGGGAGAGTGGAGCACAGCACAGATCACGGAAGTGCTCAGTGCCAGCACCTCCGTAACAGACAGCGAACAGATCACACCGGGGGAGACGTTCGCCCTCTTCGACCGGCTGGCATCCGGCGCCGCGTCACTCGCCGAGACAGCGGACAGTGAACTCGCAGTCCACGCCGAAGTGCTCGCCCAGCGCACCGAGCGACACCTCGGACGCATGCACGCCACCGGCCCTGATCTGTTCGACCTGCTCCTCGACAGGCTGGACCCCGACTCGTGGGCGGTCCTAGCCCGCACAGATCCCCTGAAGGAGCGACCCTCCGCCTACTCCGACAGCGACCATCTTTCCTTTGCCCGGTCGAGGGTCTTCGAGACCTATGACCGGTGGCCGCAGGTCTACAACAACACGGGCGGAGAGGCCAGCGATCAACTGCGCGGCGCGATGTGGCAACTGCGCCAGGCCCCGGACACAGCTATCAGCTCTGCGCTGCCCGACTGGATACAGACCGTCGGCCACGCGCTGCGCGCAGCCGACGAAGCCGAGGATCCCGTCAGCCGCAGTGTGCTGCGCGAGGTCGCCCGCCAAGCCTACGAGCATCAACGAGCGCTCGCCGCTCCGCACCTGGCCGCAATTCACTCCCGCGCCTACGGGCATGGCCAGGGCTACATCGACGGTGCCACCCAGGTCGCGTCCGCATGGGACACGTGGATGGAAACTCAGACAGCCCGCTACCTGACGGAACGACGCGACCGGACGGACACCGCCCCTTCAGCCGCGCGAACGGCAATGGACGACGTCGGACACGCCCTCCACGCCGCGGAATGGGCGGCTGTGGACGATCAGGCACTCGACGACCTCACCCGCTGGACCACGAAGCTCGCACACACCACCTACGCACTGGTGATGAGCCTGAGCGAGGGAGGCTACCGGCACACCGACGACAAGAAGGCCCTCGACCGGCTGGTGCGTGACTGCTACCAGCACGCGGCGAGCTGCCGTGCGTCCGCCGAGCAGCCAACCGCGGTACCCGCTGTCCGCGAAGGGCAGGCCCAGCGCCAGGAACAGCTGCGGGCAGAACTGGGACCCGGCGGCGTCGTACCGCCCGGGGGAGCGCGTGACAGGACGGCGGCCGACGACAGGACCCTGGAGGTCGAGCACCATTACCGCGGAACTGTCGTCCGCGGAGTCACCAACGAGGAGGCCGACGGCCCCGTACGGGCCGCTCTCGACCGCCACGGATTCAAGCTCACCCGCGATCGAGCCTTCTGGTATCTGCCCCGACGGATGACACAGGCCAACCGGAACAGCCGCGTACGAAAGCTCGTCGACGACCTCAGCCGCCTCAACAAAGCCTATGAGATGACTGAGGAGCCACGCGAGCAGACGGACGCTGAGATCACCCTCCCTGTAGGCGAGCCTTACGCCACCCGGGCTGAGGCCGACGCCGACTTCCACGAGATGTTCGGCGCGTACTGGCAGGTCGGAGAGACGCCCGCCGGCAAGCGGCTGATCACACGCGGCCAGAGTGCCCGCCCGGACGGCGAGGCCGTGCACCGGGCGCTGGAGGATCTGAGGCAGGGTGCGGTGGCCGGCAACCAAGACCCCTTCGTGCACGCCCCCGACGACGTCGTCAAACGCTGCACCACCCTTGCGCTCACCGTCCAGACACTGGCGCGGCACCTGGACGAGGAGCGCTACCGCGCCCCCGTGGCTCTTCGCCATCTCCGCACCATGTCCCAGTACGCCACGCTCCTCGCGTCGCGCATCACCGCCACAGCGGCGGCGGGTACCTGGGCAGAGCTGTTCTCCGCGCCGGGCACGGCATCCGTCCCCGGCTTCCCGCTCGCCACCCAGCCTCATACCGAGACCACCAACGCACCTGAGGACGAGGCAGCGGAACCGCCGGTGTTCCGCCCCGATCCCCTCGTTTCCGGCCCCTACCGGGCGGACGAGATGGCGGAGACCACAGAGGCGCTGGAGCTCCTGCTCCAGCAGGTGTCCGAGGCCCTGCCTACAGGGCCACAGCCTGAGGGACCGTTTGGTCCGCCGTCGGGCGGACCGGAGGAGTGGCACCGCGGGCCGGCCCGGATCAAACTCCCCGAGGGCTTCGCCTCCTATGAGAGTGACACGACCGTTCTCAAACCCGGCGACGTCGTACGGGAGCGTTTCAAGCGGTGGCTTGAGTCAACGTCGTGGTCGTATCGCACACTCGTGATCACCAGTGCTCGCGACAACTACGACGGGTACTACAGGGCTGCTCCAGGCACCCGTGTGCATCCCAGGGAGATCGTCGCAGTTCCCTCCGATTCGCGGCATCTCAGCGGAGCCGATGAGGACCGGTACACCGCCCGGCACGCGTTCACCGCCCGGTGGGAGGAAGCCGAGCAGACAGTCCGCGCGTCGCTGAGCGGGGAACAGCCGCTCACTGCGGCCATCGACGCCTACCGTCAGGCGTTCACCGCGACAGGCACTCTCGTCCGTGAACTGGAGCACCTGCACCTCCCGGAGTCCAGCCGCAGCCTGGTCTCTCAGCTCCTCACAGGAACCGAACACCACCTTGTGCGGCTCACACTCACCCATCGCGTGGCCGAGGAGTCCGGAGAGCAGAAGCAGCAGCACCGTGAACAGGAACGCGAGGCCGCACGGAACAGTCCGGGCACCAACGACGATGAAGCCGAGGCTGCGGACAGGGCCCGCAAGCGGGCCGAATTTGAGGCCAGGATCGCCGAGAGTCTCGACCGTACGCACGAACGAGCACGGGAGCGCGCGGTCGAGGCTGCGCTGTCGGACGAGACCGTGCGGTCCTGGTTCACCGAGCAGAAACCGCAGAACGAGCTACGCGCTCTTCTCCGTGAGTGGCTCCGTGTAGCGACCATCGGAGACGGGCTGTTCCGCGACTGGTTCATTGCGAGCGGGCCAGGCGCCGAGGACACCGTCGGCCAACAAGTTGTGGACGATGTCTTCACGGCGATGACGGCACCGCCCGAGTATCCGACTGACGAGGCCGAAGGGGTGGAGGCGGAACGCCAGGGGGCCGATTCCACCAAAGTCACTGCCCTGGCAGAAGGCGATCCCGATCCCCCCAGTACGGCAAGTCAGATCGCGGATACCGCTCGCGCCAGCGGATGGCAAGTGGCGGGGACGTGGGACCGGCTGTCCGAGTACTCATCCCCCCACTATGAGCTGGTCCTCCGGGCGCAGACCGCACGCGGCCCCCGGGAGTTCCGCCTCGTCTGGGAGATGCGCCGGGGCCGGTACGCCTACAACTCGCAGAGGTCGGCCGCATTCCACCACGCCGACAAGTCGGCAAAGCAGGGATTCCGGCCCAAACTCACCGACGTGGAGACCGAGGTACAGCGCCCTGCTGTCGACGCGGCGGACACGCAGTCCGAAGCAACAACTGCCGACAGCGCGCCGCCACCTGAGCAGACGGCCGCAGCCACCGAGCCAGGCGTCGAACAGCCCACACTGTTCGACGGTCTTCAGCCCGAGGCCGCCGAATCCCGGGTGCCCGCCACGGCGAGCCAGCTCACCGCAGCGGGGAATACTGATGCCAGCACTCTGTTGACTTCCGAGCATCTTGACTCATTGCCCGGCCACAGTCCGCGAAGGAACCGCGAGGATGCCCGGCTGGCCGTCGTCGCGACCATGACCTTCCATGACGGCCAGGCCCGTGACGCGCTGTTACTGCTCCAAACCATTGAACTTGACCCTGAAACCGGTGAAAGGGCGATCGTGCGCGGAGCGCAGATCGTGCCGCCCGGCAGCCCTGTCTCCACCAGTCTGGACGGTCGCTACCTTCCCGCCGATCTCCTCGCGATGGCCGACGCCCGTGTCCTCCCTCTCGCGGCCCCCGTGCCGTGGAGAAGCGTCGAGGATTTGGTCCGGCTGTCGCCCCAGGAGGCCCGTGCGGCTCTGCCCCTGGGCGCTCCTGGTCCCGCGCTACTGACTGAACGGCGGTTTTCCGGTACGGGCCAGCTGCGGACTCACTTCAAGGCAGCTCCCATTCCGCATCTGTCGGACGACCCACAGCGGCGTCGGCTGCTGGAGCGCCTGGCCGCTCACGAGTCCTTCGAACTGTCCCCGAACGGTCAGTTCGCGATGGTCCAGGACACTCCGGGCAGTTTCGAGATGACGGATGGAGCCACCTGGTCGCTGTTCGCCGCAGGGAGCGGCTTCCAAGCCGGCCGCGTGGACGAGTACGCATATCTGGTGGACTCCGGGCTGGAGACCGCACTCGACGTCATGGGCAGCCTGCGCTCCCGCGCAGAGGCTCTGGAACTGTCAGAGCGGCTGGCGGCTATCCCGGATCACCTCGGAGCACCGGTCGACTGGTCTGACCCCGTCCTGCCGAAGACTCTGGGGCCGTTCGCCAGCGAACTGGACCGCTGGGCCCTGCGGGAACGTGCGGCGTTCGAGCATGAGCGTGGCCACACTTCCGATACGAACGGCACCCTCCTCGTCTGGAACCTGATGGCCCCGCAGCCGGATCGCGCTCCGGCTGCAGACGATGAGGCATATGTCGATGAGCTGGAGGCGGGCGACCGCATCTGGTTCGGCGCGGACGACGAGTACGTTCCGCGAGAGGTTCTCGACGTACGCGAAGGCCCCGCTGGACTGGTCACTCTCCGGCTCTCCGCCCTGGTCGGCAATGAGGAGGACGGGACCGTTTCCCTTGATGAGCCAGACGAATGGGACGGGCCTCGCAACCTGCTCGTGAGCCGGGCCACACAAGCCCACATCGAGGCTGAGATCGGCTTTGTCCCGGCTCTCTCCCCGTCCCTTGAGGTGGAACCAGGCACAGCGGAATCCGACGCCCGGCCAGCACCGGAGGCCGAAAGGAGTGAGGCAGACGGACCCTCGGCTCCCCGGCCGACTGTCTCCGGCGAGGAACCAGCACCACCGGTGCCTGCCCAGGAGACGGCTCCGGATTCAACGCAAGGCGGCGTACCGCAGGAGGAACGAGAGGCGGAGACGGTGGCAGTCACCGAGCCGGACGCAGAGGCAGGCTCCTGGTCCAGCCGCATCACGATCGTTCACGAGGGCGGGTCTACCTTCGTCACCGGAACGGGCGGAGCCTACTGGCAGCAGGAGGCGGAGTTCCGGAACCTGCTCAAGAAGAACCGTAACTTTGCCTTCCGGGAGGGGCGCTGGCGGTATCAGGGGCGTGGAGGGAACCGCGAGCGGGTGCTGGACGAGGTGCGCGCCTATCTGCGGGCCAAGGATGTGCAGGAAGCGAAGGCCGCCGCCACGGCTTCTGTCACGGAGTACCCGCCTACCCCGCAACAGCAGCGCATCATCGACGCGTGCCTGGCCGGCCAGGACGTCGCCGTTCAAGCCCTCGCGGGGACCGGTAAAACCTCCACTCTCCAGATGGTCACCAGGCGCATGCCGGACAAGCGCATCGCCTACGTTGCCTTCAACCGATCCATCGCCGACGAGGCCAAGCGAAAGTTCCCGCGCAACGTCACGGCGGACACCAGCCACTCGTTCGCCCGCGCAGCGCTGCGGAACACCACACTCAAGGACAAGATCCGCAAGGCGGGACGCAACGGCGGAGCCCGCCGCCCCAAGGATGTCGCAGCGGCCTTGGGACTAAGCCAGCCGGTGCGCTACAGGGGCGGCAGGATCGACCCGGAAGAGGCGGCCCGGATCGTCACCTCAGCCGTGCGCCGGTACCGCGAAAGCGCCGACGCAGAGCTGGGGCCCCCGCACCTCGGGGACAAGTGGTCCAAGAGCCCTGCTGCGCCGGCACTTCTCGACATCGCGCGGCGGGCATGGACTGACATAGCCGACCCCCACAGCAACAAGCTGTTCTTCTCCCACGACGACTACCTCAAGTTGTGGGCCTTGACCAACCCGCGGCTCAGCTACGACGTGATCCTCTTCGACGAAGCACAGGATATTAACCCTGTGCTGGAAAAGGTCATCCAGGACCAGACCACCCAGACGATCGTCGTCGGGGACAGCAACCAGGCCATCTACGAGTTCCGCGGCGCCATCGACGCTCTCAAAGACTGGCCGGCTGATGTAGTTCTCCCATTGACCCAGAGCTGGCGCTTCGGTCCCGAGGTTGCAGCCGTCGGCAACGCCTATCTCAGCCTCCTGGGATCCGACCTGGCGCTGGAGGGAAACCCCGCCCTCGACACCACCCTCGGCACGGTCACAGACCCCGACGCCGTACTCACCAAGACGAACATCGCCGCGATCGGCGCTGTCTTCACCGGCTTCGAAGAGGGCAAGCGCGTGGCCCTGGTCGGTGGCGGACGGGACATCGAAGAGGTCGCCAAGGCGGCCCGCGACCTTCAGCGAGGCCAGCGCACCAAGCACCCCGAGCTAGCCGCCTTCACCAGCTGGAACGAGGTCCGAGAGTACGCGGAAGAAGAGGACGACCAAGCCCTGCAAACCCTCGTCCGGCTCGTCGACCGATACACGCCGGAAGGTCTCCTCAACATGATCAGAGACCTCGTCCCAGAAGACTCCAGAGACGAGGAGACCCGTCCGGAACTGGTGGTCTCCACCGCTCACAAAGCCAAAGGCAGGGAATGGGACCACGTCCGGATCGGCCCGGACTTCACACAACCCGAAGAGAACACCGAGACCGGCGAACTGACCTTGCCATCCCCCGCCGAGCTGCGACTGGCCTACGTCACCGTGACCCGGGCGAAACAGCGTCTCGAAATCGGCTCCCTGGGCTGGATCCACACCATAGATGAGGAGACCGCACGAACGGCCTCCCCATCAGCGGTCACCCCCGCCCCCAACCCCGTCCAAGCCGCGCCCAGCGAGCGGACTGTGCCGGACCCGGCCCCCCAGACCACCCCCGAGCAGAAGCCACCCGCAGCGGGCTCCCAGCAGACCAAGCCAGCCCCCGCCGAGGAGGACCCCGCGGCCCATACGGTGCGTCCACCACACGTCTCGATCGCCTTGCGGGTCAGCGACCAGGGAACGCTTATTGCCAGCGTAGGAATGGAGGAGGTCAGCACCGCACATGCCATGGAAACCCCGCCATCGCAGTTGCCGGGCCAGCCCTTCCCGATCACGGTCGAAATCCCGGTGATGGCCCGCCCACGGGCCCGCTCGGAATCTCTCGTCTCAGACGAAGAGGTCCAGGTCTGGCTCGGCGAGTACCTGCCCGGCACCTCTCTCGCCGCAGCCTGGGGCATCCCCCCGCTGCGCAACGAGCTGATCAGCGTCGCCCGCAACGTCCTGCGCGACTCCATGGCCCCCTCGCAAGAAGACGTCGCCGCATGGCTGGTGGAGACGGCGGCCGAGCACGAGGACCTGATCCAGGCAGCGCACAACAGCGACCTCGGCCGCTTCGCAACGGCCTTCGCGGAGACCGCCGATGGCCTGATCACCGATGGTGGTTCCGAGCACTTGAACTGGACCTATCTCGCGCAGGAGGGAACCAATCGCACCGCGATCCTCGAACTGGCGATGCCCCAGGCTCATCAGCAGCTCCGCAAGCTGCAGGCCCCTCCGACACCGTCACCCGGCACCGTACCTGAACAAGAGACGAAGACTGAACGTCAGACCACTGCCACAGAGCGGGAGCCGACAGCGGACCTGCTGCTGACCAACGGGGAAGGTCAACTGGTGGCCTCGGACGAGGTAGCTCAGGTCTTGGCAGGGATGACGGCTGCCGACGGCACCAACTACCTCGACATCTACAACGAGGCTGCAAACCGCCCGCCCGACGACGAGACCAGAGGCACGCCCACAACAACAGGTGACCCCCGCCCGGCACCCGAAACCGGCGGTGAGGAGCAGAGTCCCAGCACTGTGACGGCGACGGCACTGCCCTGGGATGCAGAGAAGATCCGTAAGCGCGCGGCGGCGGGTATCCGCCGGGGCCAGGACGGTGCCATCCGCAGCCTCGCGCGGGACGTCAGCGAGGCTGTGGGATCAAGCCGAGCACGCTACGTCTGGGAACAGGACAACCCCTTCGCCCAGTTCGAGGCGAACCTCCAGCACACCCTGGACGGCTTGGGCACGGCGGACGTGCCAACGCTCACCTTCGTAGGGGGCACTGCGGCCGAACTCCGCACAAAGATCGAAGAGATCGCGATCAGGGCCCGAGAGCACTACAACGCGCTGATCACTCCGAACGCCGGTGATCCCCGACTGCTGGCCACTCTGGACGACCGGCTCACCGCCGACAACCGACTGCCGGAACTCAGCAACCCCTTCGTCCGCGAGGCCCTGGTCCTGGTCCTCACCACAATCGACGAAGCCGAACGCACCGCACGCAGCCGTAAACTCAAGCCCGCCGCCGTACGAGACGCCCTCGATCAGATCGTCGGCCTGACCGGATACTCGTCCATGGGCTCCGGGCACGAAACCTTCCCTCACATCTACGCGGCGCTGACCCCGGTGAAGGTCCAACTTGACGCTGCGCGCGAGGTCATGGCAGAGCTGGGCCTCAATGCCACCGTCCTCGACGAGTACACTCGCCTGCGCGGTCTGATCGCCAGCCACCGCGAGAACACCCGGCCACCGGAGCCTTCCGCACCGCTGCCGCAAGAGGCTCCCGAACCGGCGGCTCCGCCACCGCTGGCCGACCGCGACATCGCCCTGGCGCTGGACCGGATCCCGGACTGGCAGTTCGGCCAAATGATCTTCGATATCGACAGCAGCGGAAAGCGCTACCCGGACGTCCACGACGGCTACATTCGTGTACCCGTCGGCCCGGGAAACGAAAAGGGGACGGAACGGGCAGGTGTCTACTCCTCCCGAGCGGGTCTGGAGATATCCGTAACCGCGGCTGAGACCGTGATCCGGTCCGGAAGGATCACCTGGACCAAGGCGGTGCACTGGCTGCGTCCCGCACTGACACCCCTCCGCCAGGAACTGGTTAGCGAGACATGGCGCACCGCCAACGCTCTGAGCCGGACTGAGGACGCCTTCACCGCCATAGGGGAAAGCAGGCGCTGCCAGACCGCACGAAGCGAAGTCCAAGACCTGCTCCGGTCACTGAAGAACACAATCCTCCAGGAGGCCGCGCACGCACACGAGAGCGGCCAAGCCGCGAGCCTCATCGCGCGGAACCGCGCCGCGGCCCGAGGAGCCGAGGATGGCCTGATCAGTCTCGACGACCTGGTGGACCCCTCCGGTCGGCAGGAACGGACAGCCGAGCAGGACGCCCTGGAACGCATCAGGCAACTTCGCGCCGTACTGCCCGATCGCCATACCGGCATCAAGCCGCTCCGGGCGGTGAGACCAGGGGATGCGTTCTGGCAGGTCTCGCCCCAGAGACTGGTGTTCGTTGCACACAGGGACGCGGTTGTCGAAGAGTCTCAGATCGCCATCCACGGGGAAGTGCACCTCGGTGGTGGCGAGACCCGCCCGTACACATGGGCGGTCGACGGCTGGGAATCCCTGGATACCCAGGTGCAGCACCTCATGCTGCCCCAGACCCTGGCCAACCTCATTGATCTGCCACCCGACCGCACTACGCCCGCGCTGACAGCCGCCCCCACCGGGCCCACCACCGAGACCGCCGAAGCGGATACCTCCGCCTCTCCCACACAGGAAGGTACGGCGGATTCGACCTCGGCGCCGGACGAACCAACCGGGGCTGAACCCTCATACCCCACCGCAGAAGAAGGCACACAGGAGAATCGCCCCCGCCCGGTGACAAGCCCCCAACGACAGGAGGAACCGAAGGCACGCGACACCTCAGCGGAGCCCGAGATCCCCCCGGCTGCGGCAGCAGGCCCCGAACTCCACGAGACCACGGCACCACGGCCCTACCGCGACCGCTACAGCTACCTGCAGGACTCCGTCGAACTCCGCCGGACCTACGAAGCATGGGCGCACTCCGGGACCGCCCGGACGATGCTCGCCGAAGAGCAGGAGCTGCGCCAGGAGACCGGCGTCAGCGGCGCCACCGAAGCCGGACAGATCGAGGAAGCGTGGCGTGCTGTCTACCAGGCCGCAATGCGCGCCAACCGGGACTGGCGCGCCCTCGCCGAGAGCCACAGCGCGTTCGTCTCCACCGCCTCGCAGGCAGGACGCGCCATGGACCAGCGCGAGGCTTTCGCGAGCGTCGACGACCGGCGACTGCTGCACGCCCTCGTCACACACGCGCGGCGGACCTCCGCGCGCCTCAACGCCACGGTGAACACGCAACAGACTCCGCACCCGCAGCCTGACGGCATCGTCACGCCGACCCGTCCCGCTGCGGACGCGCCCAGCGCGGCCGAGCCCGCGGTGGTCGAGGAGCCGCGCCAGAGTGAGCCGGCGAATCAGGCCGAAGACCTTGCGACAGAGATCGACATGCCCGGAGACGACAGCGGTTCGTGGCAGGACGTGCTCGACACCACGGGCGTCGAGATTGTCGATACTGGAGTCGAGAATCCAGCAGGCCAGCAGCCCCCGACGACAGCCGGCGGAAGCGCTGGCGAGGGGGAGCAGCCAGCCTCGGTCGCGTCCGGACCCACGGCCGACAACACCACCTCCGGACAGCCTGAAACGGAGGAATCCCCCGCAGCTGCGCCGACCTCCACGGGAGTTGTATCCGACGACAGGGGCCAGGTGGAGCCCGTGTCCCAGGCGCAGATCGACCCGGAGGATCTGATCGCCTCCGGGACAAATCCTGCGGATGATCTGGAGAGGCACTTCCAGAGCACGCTGAGCCTCTTCCAGGCGAGCCCTGCGAGCGAAGCGCCAGCCAAAGTCCCTCGCTTCAGCGAGCAGGACGCTCAACGGTTGTCCGAGAGGTACATGGCGCTGCGCGAGCAGTTGAGCCGCATCCTCACCGATATCGGCGGCGAGCCGGTGCTCACGCGGACACAGAGCCCAGCGGCTGACACTGCCGACGCCGCTGCCTTGGACACTGCGGTGGGAGCCGCCCAGGACGAGGCCGGATACTACTGGGGAAGCCCTGAGTGGGAAACCATCCGGCACGTCCGCCAAGCAGCGCTGGGACTGCGGGCGGCTGTCCGTGAGGCACTGGGCACCTACGCCGAGTCGCTGGTACGCGACCTTCGGGCTCACGGCCTGGACCGGACCATCGAGGCGTGGACCGCGCGAGCCGTCTCCCACGCCGCCTTCGCCCTTGCCCGGCGGCTGGACCGCAGCGGACAGAGGCACAGCGGCGGGTGGAGGGCGATGTGGCGCTTGCACCGCGCGGCAGCCACCCGGGCCGACCGACTGACCGGACTTCTGCCTGCCGACCAGGAAGTCGGCCGAGCGGATCAGCTCCGTGGAGCGTGGCAGTGGCTCATCTCCCGGATCAACACCCGATCCGAGGAGCCGAAGGCCCCCCGCGAGCCGGGACGTGCCCAAACCCTGATCGCGAACGGCCACGAAACCATCAGGCAGTACTACCGGATGGCAACTGCCCGGATCGGCGATCTGGCCCAGCACCCCGTATGGCGCCGCATTACCTCGGTCTTCGAGTCCTCCCGAGAAGCGATGGACAAGACATGGGCCGGTACTCACCGTCTGCACGCCGACAACGAAACCCTGGGCACGGCACGCATGCTGTGGGTCCGTACCGTCGAGGTGATCGCCCACGGTATCCGTAGACTCCTGGACCGACTCGGCCGTGGAGGCAACCGGGACAGACTGCGGTGGAACGCCCTGCGGGCACTCCATCACGCGGCGGAGGACCACCTCTCCCACCTGCGCGGCCACCTGCCCGCAGACGCCACCAGCCCACTGGGCACCTACTACGACCCTGAGCCAGCGGCGACGCAGGATCAGGGCCCAACAGCCGAACCCGCGCAGGAAACAGGACCGACCGAGCAGCGGGCACCCGGGCCGCAGCCCGCTGCGGCCGACGCTGGGCCGGAACGACCCGAGCCGAGTACCGCCGAGGTGTGGGAGCAACTGCTCCGAGCCGCCGAGATGGTGACCGGAACCAACTACACCTCGGCACTCAAGCTTCAGAGCCGCATGTGGATCGGCGACCAGGAATCCGGCGATCTGCTCCGTCGACTGGAGGACCTGGGGATCATTGGCGCTCCTGCCCAGGGCCGTCTCCGCGAGGTACTGAGCAGTCCGGACGACGCGGCACGGATCATCGATGAAGCACGTACCGCCGAGGAACGGAACGGCGGATGGAGTCCGAACCATGCCCCCTTCCGAAACCAGTGGTTCGATGAAGTGCGTGCAGCACTCCCACGTGAGCCGCAACCGCAAGGGGAGTTGTCACGCAATGACATGATCAGTCTCCTGTTCCGGGAGAACCAGCGAGTTGTCCGGCAGGAGACAGGCAGGGAAGGAGCTGGGCAGCGAGCCAACCGTGCGATGCAGCTCTACCTCAGCGGCCGGGGCAACGAAGTCCCCGGCATGCTCGCCGGCGAGGGCTTCTCATACGTGCCGGGCAGTGACGGCACACGCTGGGACGTAGCCGCCGGCGGCAACCCGGCGGAGGACACGTCAGGCCCACCGGAACCCGCCCCTGTCAACAAGGAGGCCACGGCCGCCCCAGCCACCGAGGAATCCGAGCAGCCGCCGTTGCCCCTACGCCGCCGCACCCCTGCGGAGACACCCGCCCTACCTGCCGACACACAGCCGCCACAGGCCCCCACGGCCGACCAGCGAACCGCCACCAAGAAGCACCTCGCCATTCAGGCGTACCGACTGGGCGACAAGGCACGACTCGCCGCAGCCACAGCAACCACACCCGCACAGCAGAAGAAGGCCCAGGGACTCCTCCACCTGGCGGACAGATCACGTGCTGCGGCGGAGAAGCTGAGCAGCCAGTCTCCCGCAGCCCCACCGGACACGGATGCCCTCATGGCGGAGCCCTTCCTCGCCGCCCTGCGTACGCATGCAGCAGCCAAGGGAGCCGCACTGCCGGAGGACGTAGTGCAGAGTGCGTGGACCGCCGCCGTGAGGGCCACCGGCTCGGTGCAGCGTCCGCCCGCCCCCCACTCAGGAGAGGCAACCACGCCCACGAAGACAGACCAGGGCCGCGCCGACCGGCATGCGCAGCAGCAGATTCACCCCCAGCAGCGCACTGCCCCGAACGCGCCAGGACGCCGGTAGAGAGAAGCGGGGGATGGAGCGGCGGGAGGGTGCATCTGCACGGGTAGGCGGCCTCCGACGGCGATCCCGCGCGAGGTGGTGAAGATGACCCGGCAGTGCGGAGCGTGGGCCTTGATCTGGCAGGCGGCGGTGAGCGCGGCCTCGACCTGGGGGCGGACCCGCACCTTCGTCCGCGTTCGGCCGGTCGGCTGGGGAGGGGGGCTGAGGGTCCGCCATAGGACGGATTTTCGCACAATGCAAGTCTCAGAAGGGGATCCGTCCCGCTTCTGAGTGAGAACGGGTTCTGAGACCGATCGACGATCAATCGGACTCCGGCGGATAGCTGTTGATCTTGCTCGGAAAAGGGAACGTTCATGAGAGTGGCCGGCGCGTGTAGCTCTGGCCTTAGCTCGTCACGAGGGAAGATCACCAGCAAGCGGCGGGCGCATTCACGGCCATCCGTACGAGCTTCGCAAGCAGGAGTTGGAAGCCGGTGACGAAGCCTCAGTTGACGGCTCGAAGCCGTTCGAGGAGTTCGCCAACGCCTGCCGTGTGCGCGTACAGCGCGAAGGCCGGTTCGAGGTCGCGCACCATCGTCACGCACCGGGGGGCGTCGATCCGGCCGGCCAGGTCGAGGGAGCGTGTGGCGGTCTCCGCCGCGATGTCGGGTTCGCCGTCGCGGAGGTAGGTCTCCGCCTGGTAGGTCAGGAACACGGATTTGGTCTTGGAGCGGGTGGCGGGCAGCAGGGCAATGCCTTCGTCCATGAGCCGGTGGGCCTGGCGGCGCTGACCGAGATCGGCGAGGCACCGGCCGCCGTCCGAAGTCAGGTCGGCGGGTGACATCCAGGAGCACCAGACGGGGGCGGGATCGTACGACACGGTGTCCAGGGCCTTCTCTGCGGCGGTGAGGGCGCGGCGGCACCGGCCGCCCTCGTTGAGGACAGCGAGGGCGCGGGCCTGCCGCAGGTGGAGGAGGGACCGCGCGGCGGGGTGCTGGGTGCGGGGGATGGCGTGTTCGAGGATGTCGGCGGCGGTGCGGGCGTCCTTGAGCCACAGCAGTTGGTACGCGAGGTCAGAGAGGACGCCCGCGCCGAGGTCGCGCTGGTGGGCGGCGTGGGCGTTGTGGAGGGCGGCGTGCCAGAAGCGGCCGGCGGATGCGTGCCGTCTCGCGTCGAAGTGCTGCCAGGCGATGGCCTGAGAGAGGGAGGCGGCCAGGGTGTGCAGCCGCTGCCCGTCGCCGGGGGTGTGGCGGGACTCGCTGATGAACTCTGTGACGGTTCTCAGGTGCGCGTTGAGGAGACCGCTGGTATGGCGCCTGCGTTCGGTGGCGAGACGGATCAGCTCCGCTCCGGTCGCCTCCAGCCAGGTGACCATCTCGGCGTCGACGCCACCGCGCGCGGTGGGGTGCGGGAGCCGGCCGGGCTCGGTGGCGGCCCACTGGTGGGCGAGAGCGGCGAGGGAGCCGCTGGTGTAGGCGAGGAAGGAGCGGCGGTCGAGGGACGTCATCAGGGCCTCTCGGAGGGAGGGGACAGCATGGTGCGTTCCGTCGAGGGGCAGCGGTCTGTCCTGGCTCGCGAGCCAGTGGGGCCAGCCGAGACGGGCGACGGCCACGTAGTCGATGCCGAGGACTTCGGCGATGAGCGGCTGGGACTCGTCTTCGTCGGGGATGGCCCGGCCGGTCTCCCATTTGTAGACCCTTGACCCCCTGGTACCCGAGCGCAGACCACGGCGCCCGGCCGCCCGCCGGATACGGCGGGCCAGTTCCTCCTGTGACCATCCTCGCTCGTTCCTGGCGTGCGCGAGGGGGTGGCGGATTTCGTCGTCCACCCGCCCATTCCACCACCCATTCTGCCCCCGGGGAGAGCGGTCGGGCGGACCGGGGATAGGGCGGGGATATGCATGTCCTCTGGGCACGGCGACCGGCGGCCGCTGTACTCGTTCGTGTTCCGTCCAGTCATCCGGGTGACTGGCGGAACAGTGACGGCGAATCCGTTCCCTACGGCCCTTTGACCGCCTGCCGGGCTGCACCTCCCCGCCCCTTCGAGCGAGGGCCGGGCCGGGGCCTGCGCCACCCCCCAGCACGCCCACCGTCGCCGACGCACAGGAAAGGGGCTGCCATGTCGTTCGACCACTG
>NZ_JBSGUP010000011.1:0-37348 GCF_053607985.1 Streptomyces sp. NPDC055078 | reverse complement strand
ACACCCCGGGGCCGTCTGCTGCCGGTCGCGGACCGGACCGTCTCCGCTCGGGGGCTCCATCCCGCGCAGGGGCTCCATCCCGCGCGGGGGCATCCCGCTCGGGGGCTCCCTCGCGCCATCCGCTCACGCCTGCGCGAGCAGCGGGTCGTACGTCGTCGAGCGCCGGCGACCCGACATGAAGGACAGGAACTCCGTCACGAACGCACTCCGGGAGTACGTGCCGCCCGAGTCGGCCAGGTCCCGCTGGAACCCGGTGCGGAACAGCGCCCGGTACTCGGCCGCGTCGATGGACTGGTTGCCGTCGGCGTCGGTGGCGTCGAAGAGGACATCGGCGACCTTGATCAGGGCGGGTCCGGCGAGGGAGGGTACGGCCGCGGCGTACTCCTCGGCGCAGATCCGCCCGTCGCCATCGCTGTCGAGGGCCGACTGGAGTTCCTTCCACCAGTCGGCGTACGCGTCGTAGAGCCTGGTCTCCTCGGGTTCGTCCAGGTCGAGACGGCCGGCGACCTCGCGGGCCATCGCCGCGAGGTCCGGCCAGTCCAGATAGCCGTCGCCGGTCTGGTCCAGCACCTCGTAGAAGAACTCCTCGGCGCTGCGCCGGGGCCCGGTGGTGTCAGCGGGCCCGGCGGGCCCAGGGGTGTCAGCGGGCCCGGGCTGTTCGGGCAGCGGTGTGATCAGCCGGAACAGGGCGCCCGCCCGCTTGATCCCGTCGCGTACCGCCGCGATCGTCCTGGCGCGGGGATCATCGCTGTCGGGCGACAGGGACAGCACGGCGGCCACTTCCTCCGCCTGGATCCAGCCGTCGGGCAGAAAGCGTGCCAGGCCCATGGCCAGGTAGGTGCTCTGCATCAGCGTCTGAGCGCCGGGGATCTCGGGCAGTCCCGCGCGACGCCGGAAGGACTCCGGCAGCGAGGCCACGGTGATGGCACCGATGACCGGCCCCGCGAGTGCCCGGCCCGCCGCCCAGACGGTGGGCATCCCCGCCAGCACCGCCGGTGCGGGGAGATGGTCGAACAGCTTGTAGAGGATGATGCGGAGCGCCTCGGTGTCCTCCAGCTCCTCCTCGACCACCCGGTCGTAGTACGGCCAGAACTCGCCCAGCGTGGGCGGCAGATGACCGGCGTGGTCCCCCATGACCGCGAGGTACTCCAGGCACTCGGCGTACAGACGCTCGATGGCGCCCTGTTCCAGCGGCTGGCCGCTGAGCCGGTACATGGTGACGGCGCTTTCGAACAGCGTCGCCACCACCCAGGCCCTGACCCGGGGATCCATCGCGTCGTACGGCTGATTCCGCGCGCCGGTGCCCTTCAGCCGCGTATGCAGACGGTTCAGCCGCGCCGCTTCGCGCTGCCGCGTCTCGTCGTCGGCGCCGAATATGCGCTGGAGGCTCAGGAAGGTGTTGTGCAGCCGTCGCCACGGGTGCGCCACGAAGGTGGAGTTGTCGATCAGCGCGGCGCCGATCTGCGGGTGGGCGGCCTCCAGTACGGTGGCCCGCACCATGGCCGGCGCCCAGCGCGGGTCGTTGAAGAGCCGGCGGAACTGCGATCCCTGGCCGATCAGGGAATCGGTGGTGGCTTCCGGGGCGCTGCTGTCGTGGTGAGGGTCGCTCAAGCCGGGGTGCGAGCCGGTGGTGCCTTCGGAGGGGCTGTTGTGGTTCGAGCCGCTGCTGTCATGGTGCGAGCCGGTGGTGTCGGTCACGGTCGGGGTGCTCCGTTCACGGCGGGTGCGACGCCGCCGAACCGGCGGTCGCGCTGCTGGTAGGTGTGTACGCACTCCACGAAGTGCGCCGCGCGGAAGTCGGGCCAGAGCACCGGCGGGAAGACCCACTCGGCGTACGCGACCTGCCAGAGCATGAAGTTGGATATGCGCTGCTCTCCCGAGGTCCGGATGACGAGATCCACATCGGGTGTGTCGGGGAAGGGCAGATGCGCGGCGAAGCTCTCCTCGGTCACGGCATCGGCCGGCACTCCGCTGCGAATGAGTGACCGCGCCGCCTCCACGATGTCCCCGCGCCCGCCGTGATCGAACGCCACGGTCACCGTCATGCCCCGGTTGCCCCCGGTCAGCGTCATCAGGTCCTCGAAGTCCCGCGCCAGCGGCGCCGGGACCCTGGAATCCGCCACCCCGAGAATCCGGCAGCGCACCCCCCGCGCATGCAACAGCGGTGCGTGCTTGCGCACCACCCGGCGCACCAGGTGCATCAGGAAATCGACCTCGCTGTCCGGGCGCCGCCAGTTCTCCGTGGAGAAGGCATACAGGCTCAGCCACTCCACCCCGGCCGACCGCGCCGCCTCGATGACATCGATCACCGTCGTCTCCGCCGCCCGGTGCCCCGACGTACGCGGCAGCGCCCTCTGCGCCGCCCACCTGCCGTTTCCGTCCATCACACACGCCACATGCCGAGGCACACTCCTGCCCCGGCCCCCGCCCACCGCACGGTGCGCCTTTGCTTGAGCCGCTGGCCGCACCGAACCGCCGATGTCCCCTTCAACCCGCACGAGCGCCCCCTCCCGTCGTCGCGGCAGGGACAGTCCCCGGCCGCGCGCAATCCCCCCAGCCTGCCGGGCTCCCCTTCGGGACACGCGGCTCTTGGCGGCTGTTCACTCCTACGGGGGGCTACGGGGGGCTACGGGGGCCTTGGGGGAGCGGGGGCTTGGGGCGTCCGGGCGTTGGAGTATGGGTGGGCCCGCGCGTAGGCCCGGGGCGGGCCGTCAGGGGCCGGCACCGAAGACGCGGCGTCCGGTCGGCCGCGCGGACCGGTTGTCTCCCAGTTGTCTCCCAGCGGGAGAAAACCCCGGGTTCTCGGGTTGTCGGTGGCAACTCGGTCGGTCCGATGCCCGGAAGGGCGAGATGGTCGGCAGGCGTCGCCGCGGTGCCCGGCGGCTTCCTACGGCGTATGCAGAACCGGGAGCTGAGCCGGTCCGGCGCCTATCACGTGTCCTCACATGTTGACCTGTCACCTGGCACTCTCACCTTGCCCTTTCACCATGGCACTGACATACACCCGCTCACACGTCCACCCACTGAGGGGCTGAACTATTTGGATCGGGACAGCTCAGGCGGCTAACTTCTGGGCCATGAAGACGACAACGACCGCAGAGCGGGCCAAGCAGGAGAACAAGGCGACCGGACGGGACACCCGCACGGCGGTGCTCAAGCGCTCGATCCGGGCCAATGTGCCCCTGCGCAAGACCTTCGTCCAAGCGCCCAACGGGGCTGCGAGCCGTCACGGGCCCCTCAAGGACTTCGTGACCGGCAGGGATCTCCGGGGTCTCAGGGCGTACCTGATGATCGTGGCCGCGTGCAGCAACGGAGACAGCGGCTGGTCGACCACGCACGACAGCGCGGTCTGGGCCCGGATGCTGGACATCCAGGAGACCGCGACCGACCAGTCGGCCCGTACCGGTGCCTGGCGGACCCTGCGCAGGCTGGAGAAACGCCAGTTGATCACCTGCCGCCGCACGGGCACCAAGATCACCGCCACCCTTCTGCGGGAGGACGGCAGCGGCAAGCCGTACGACCGTCCCCGCGGTGACACCGAGGAGAACCTCTTCCTCCAGATCCCGGCCACTTTCTGGACGAAGGGGTACGACGACGGCCTCGACCTTCCGGGCCTGGCACTCCTTCTCGTCGTCGCCCGGGAGAAGAACGGGAGCGCCTTCCCCGCGGAGAAGGCCCCCGCTTGGTACGGCTGGTCCGCCGACACTCACGAGCGCGGCCTGAAACAACTCCTTGCCCTCGGCCTCATCGAGCGCCGCGAGCACTACAAGAAGGCCCCGCTCGCCCCTGCCGGCTTCACCATGACCTACCTGTACCAGCGCACCGCGATCGCACGGCCGCGCAAGCCAAGGAAGGCCGCCCAGGCCGCCCAGGCCGCACCGCCGAAGACCGCCTGACGGAAGGCCCGTCTCCCCGCCACTGCCCGAGTGCACCGGCACACCCATGAAAGGAACGTTCATGACCACCCCTCAGACCCCACTCCCGGGCCCCGCCCAGACTCCGGACGGCGACGACCACCGCACCGACGTCCGGGACCTGCGCGCGGCCGTGGCCGGACTTACCGTCATGGTCGGCATCCTGGTCGTAGGTGCCGCGATCGGCCTCTCGTTCGTGTACCCGCGCCTCGCGATCCCGCTCCAGACCGGTGCCGCTGTCGCCGGCGCCTTCATCCTCGTTGCCGCTGTCGTCTACCGGCGGCAGTGACACCAGGGCCGGGCGACATCGAAACGTCAGCGGAACGCTGACAAACTCCTGACTCTGCGAGTCCGGTACCTCCGTACTTCCGTGGTTCGGTACGTACTCGCAACCTCCTGGAACGCGGGGCCGGACCGGCTATCGGTGGTCACCACAGCGGGGCATCGGCGGGGCATCGGCAGGGTGGCGGGACGCGGATACCGGTGCCCCTGCCCATGGCTCACAGTGTCGGTCACATCCCGTCAAGTGCTCGGGTATGAAGGGCTTGAGCCGCCCGAAAAGAGGTGAAGTCTGCGCGCTTGATCCTCACCGGGGCAGAAACGCCCGTCTCCCCTGTCCCGGTCCGCTTCACGTCGGCACGCCGGAGGGCATCGTGACCAGGCACAGAACACCGCTCTACCGGCATACCGGTATCGCCTTGTTACGTGCGGCTGCGCGGTCCTTCAGCGAGGTGCCCGACCGGTGGCCCGACTTCGGCGACATCGACTTATGCGTGACCTGGCTGCGGAAGGTCTGGGACGACAGGCTCTTCTCCGACGCGGTCCGGCAGGCAAGTCCGGGGGTCGCCGCTCGCGTCGACGCCATCCTGGACGGGGGGCCCGTACCGGCCCGGCGTGTCCGGCGGACGACGATGTCTCTGGCCCGCTATGCGCTGCGGGCCGCCGGGCGCCCGACGCCCTTCGGCTGGTTCGCGGGGACAGCGCCCGCCTCGCTGGGCAGCGGTACGGCGGTGTCGTGGGGCTATGAGCATCGGGCGCTGGCCCGCCCCGACGCACTGTGGCTCTCGACGGTCATCGACCTGCTGGAGGGGATGCCGGAGCTGGTGGACCGGACCGAAGTGACCTGGTCGAACCTCGTGACCGAACGGGGTGGCCGGCTGCTGGTGCCGAAGGGCCCCGACGCGGTCTCGATCCGGTCCACATCCGTGGTGCGCGCGGTCCGGGAGGCCACAGCCGACCGTCCTGTGCGGACCGGCACGCTGGCGGAGCGGATCGGCGCACCGCACCCCGGAGCAGGCGGTGTGTCGGCTGCGCGGACGATGCTCACCTCGCTGATCAGGCAAGGCTTCCTGATCACGGTGGTGAGGGCACCGATGACAGACCCCGAGCCGCTGGCCCCGCCCGCCCCGGACTGGCCCGAACGCGTCCGCAGCGCCTGGCGCCGCCGCGCCAACGCCTTGGCCGAATACCGCACCCGGTTGCTCCCGGAGTCCGACACCGACCACATCCTCGGCTCCCTGCTGCACATGCATCACAACCGCGCTCGCGGCATCGACCCCGACCACGAGTCCCTCTGCCACCACCTCGTCCGCGCCGCCGCCCGCGCCTGGCTGAACCTGAACACGGCGGTGTCGTGACCGCAGCCCCGACACCCCATTGCCTGGCCGCCGGAACCGCCGGAGCCCTCCTCCTGCACATCGAACGCGCGGCAGCGGGCGGTACCTGGGACACCGTCAGCCGGGACACACGCACGATGCTCCGGACCCCTGTGGGTCACGACCTCACCGGTCTCTATCGAGGCGCCCCCGCCGTCGCGTTCGCCCTGCAAGCCGGAACGCTGGCGCTGGCAGCCACCGGCCGCCCCGCCGACAGCCCCGCCCTGACGACGCTGGGCGCCCACGTCGGTGCCGTGATCGCGACCAGACTCGCGGCAGCCCACGCCCGTATGGACGCCGGAGTGCTCCCTGCGGTCCGCGAGTACGACCTCATCAGCGGGCTGACCGGACTGGGCGCCCTGACCCTGCACCGGCACGGTGACAGCGACCTGCTGCGCGCCGTCCTCTCCTATCTGGTGCGTCTCACCGAGCCGGTGACCCACGAGGGCGACGAACTGCCTGGCTGGTGGGCACGCCCCGACCGCGCCACACCGTGGCCGGGCGGCCACGGCAATCTCGGTATCGCCCATGGCATCACCGGCCCCCTCGCCCTGCTCGCCATGACGATGCGCCGCACCATCACCGTGCCGGGACACGCGGAAGCCGTCCACCGCATCTGCCGCTGGCTGGACTTATGGAGGTACGGCTCCGGCCGCCACGGCTGGTGGCCGGACCGCATCAGCCGCACCGAATGGCGAACCCGGACGGTCCGCCAGAACTCCCCGCACCGGCCTTCGTGGTGCTACGGCACTCCGGGTATCACCCGGGCCCAGCAGCTCGGCGCTCTCGCCCTCGGCGACCTCGCACGCCAGCGAGCCGCAGAGCGGACTCTCGCCCACTGCGTCAACGACCCCCGGCAGACCGGCCAACTCAGTGACGCCTCCCTGTGCCACGGGTGGGCCGGACTGCTCCAGAGCACCTGGCGGGCCGCCGTCGAGGACCGTACCGGCGAACTTCACGCCCTCGTCCCCGGTCTGCGCGCCCGCCTGCGCCGGCATCTCGACCGCCACGGCGAACCCGGTGGGCCCGGCCTGCTGGAAGGCGCGGCCGGAATACACCTCACCCTGCACACCACCGCCGCCCCCGACCCACCCCCTTCGGGCTGGGACGCCTGCCTTCTCCTCCACGGCTGAACCAGGCCACACCCGCGCCCCCATTCCCCGGGCCCGGCCACTCGCGCCCGGCGACCTCACCGAAAGGATCCATCCCACCGATGAACAGCTCCACCTCCGGTGACGAAGCGGCCCGCCTGCGGGCGAACCTGGTCGCCCGCCTGACAGCGGGCGGACACCTGCACGACCCGGCGGTACGAAGGGCGTTCGCGACCCTGCCCAGGCACGCCTTCGTACCCGACGCGACGGTGGAAGCGGCCTACGGAGACGGACCGGTCATCACCCACCGTGGCAGCGACAACAGGCCGACGAGCTGCGCCTCCGAGCCGTGGCTCGTGGCCACCATGCTGGAACAGCTCGACGTACGCCCGGGTCAGCGCATCCTCGAAATCGGTGCGGGAACCGGCATCAACAGCGCTCTGCTCGCCGAACTCGCCGGTCCCGAGGGGCAGGTGACCACCGTCGACATCGACCCGGATGTCACCGCGCGTGCCCGCCGGGCCCTCGACACAGGCGGATACGGCCGGGTGAGGGTACTGACCCGCGACGGCGCCCTCGGCGCACCGGACGGTGCCCCCTACGACCGGATCATCGCCACTGTCGGAGTCTGGGATCTGCCCGCGACCTGGCTCGGACAGCTCGCCGATGACGGCCGCATGGTCGTCCCCCTGCGGATGCGCGGCACCACCCGCAGTATCGCCCTCACCCGCGACGGCAACCGGCTCGTCTCCGCCGGGATGGCCCTGTGCGGCTTCGTCCCCATGATCGGCCAGGAGGGGGAGAGGACCGCGTTCATCGATCCCGGCGAACATGTCGCCGTGCACTGGGACGCCGACCAGGACATGGCCACCGCCGCACTCGGCGATGTCCTCGGCCGGCCGCGCGCCACGGTGTGGTCAGGTGTCACCGTCGGCCCCGAAGAGCCCTTCCACGGCGTCTGGATGCGCCTCATCGGCACCGAACCCGGGACCGTCCGCATCCGCGCCGACCGGGCGGCCGTCGAGTCCGGCCTGTGCACCCCCGCCATCCGTACCCTGAGCCCCGCGCTGGTCGAGGGTTCCTCCCTCGCCTACTTCACCCAGCGGTACGTTCCCGACGGCGACCGGCGCCGCTGGGAACTCGGGTCACACGGTCACGGCCCCGGCGGCCAGGGACTCGCCGGGCGGCTCGCCACCCAGATCCGGGCATGGGGCAAGGACCGGACCGACCGGGCCACCATCACCGCGAGCCCGGCCGGGACGCCGGACGACCGGCTCCCGGATGGCCAGGTTCTCGACAAGACGGACTTCCGCGTCACTGTCTCTGTCTGAGCCACGACGGTCCCACTCGGTTCGCGGCCCAGTACGAGCGTCAGCCCTGCTGGGCCGCGGTGGTGGTGTCTGCCAGGGCGCGGGTGAAGTGGTCGAACTCGCCCGCCTTGACGCCGAGGATGAAGGCGCGGAGGTTTTCGGGGGTGGTGGTGATGACCGTGGTGGGGTCGTCGCTCTCGTGGAATCTGATGGTGCCGTCGTCGGCTCTGGCTATGTGGAGGCAGTTGCCCGAAGTCCCGCTGTAGGAGGACTTCTGCCAGGTGTAGTTGGCCATGTTCAGTAACCAATCACAAGATCTGTGCCGCGCGCTGGATCAGGCTGCGTGACTCCGACACATTGAGGGCGCCCGCCTCAAACCGGTCGAGTACGGCTCGGTACCGGAACAGTTGAGGTTGGCCGACGCGACAGTGGAAGCGGCCTACGGAGACGGACCGGTCATCACCCACCGTGGCAGCGACAACAGGCCGACGAGCTGCGCCTCCGAGCCGTGGCTCGTGGCCACCATGCTGGAACAACTCGACGTACGCCCGGGGCAGCGCATCCTCGGAATCGGCCGGGTGAGGGTACTGACCCGCGACGGCGCCCTCGGCGCACCGGAGGGTGCCCCCTACGACTGGGCGGGGCGGGGACCGGGGCTCCGCGCGCCCTGGTCCCCGCCCGCCCGGGACGCGCTGTTCAGCGGATCAGAAGCTCAGCTTCCAGCTGTTGATGCCGGCGGTCACAGCTCCCGGAGTCCGGTCTCGCGCGAGCAGCTTCCAGGTGCCATTGGCACCGACCCTGGTGGCATCCACCGCGAGCGTGGCGGTGCGGCTCTCCGTGTGCGGAACCTCCCAGTTCGTGATCGGGAAGACGGTGCCGTCCGGTGCCACCAGCTCCGCGACCAAGTCCGCGTCCAGCCAGCTCTGCACGGCCAAGTCCACGTCGACCCGCAGGATGGAGGGACCGTTGCCGGTGACTCCGGTCACGGTGATCGGCGAGGTGCCGCTCGCGGGCGCGTCCGGGATCGGCACGTCGGTGACGTTCTCGAAGACCGGGCCCGGCGGCTTCGCCGGGGCGGGGTCGCCGGAACGGGTGCCGACGTTGACGGCGCCCCAGGCTTCCCGTACACCCTTCCAGGTGGCCGAGTCCACGCCGAACAGGTCAGCGGCGGCGGCGAGGGTCGCGGTGCGGGCCCCGGCGTAGTTGGTGGTCGAGGTCATGTAGACGGTGAGCGCCCGGTACCAGATCTTCTCGGCGGCGGCCCGTCCGATCGGGGTGACCGGCAGACCGTCGACCGTACGGCTGTCGTAGCTGACGCCGTTGACGGTCTTGACCCCGCTGCCCTCGGAAGCGAGGTAGAACCAGTGGCTGGCCGGTCCGGCGTTCTGCGTTCTCCCCATCTGGGGGTGCCAGTAGTCGTCGCCCGTGCCGTTCCGGGAGGGCTGGTCCATGGAGCGGAGCGGGGTGCCGTCGCCCTGTGCGTTGATCCGCTCACCGATCAGGTAGTCCCCCACGTCGACGGCGTTCGCCGCGTGGAACTCGGTGAGGGTCCCGAGGATATCGCTGGTCGCCTCGTCCAGCCCGCGAGTCTCGATGTCGTAACCGGCCAGCCGGGCGGTCTCGAAGGTGACGCCGTGGCCCATCTCGTGCGCGTTGATGTCGATGGTGGTGTGCGGCTTGCCGTTCTGGTCACCGAAGGTCACACAGAAGCAGTTGTTGTTCCAGAAGGCCGTGGTGCGGGGGTTGCCGAAGTGGACCCGGCTGGACGCTCCGTCGCCGTCGTTGCGGATGCCGTTGCGGCCGTGCACCTGGGTGATGTAGTTCCAGAAGGTCTGCGCACCGTAGGCGGCGTCCACCGCGGCGGTCTGGGGGTGCGCCATGGCCCCGGTGCCCCACACATTGTCCGTGTCGGTGAAGAGCCGGGCCCTGTGAGGCTCCCCGACGTTCGTCGCGTCGTACGTCCGGTGGGCCCCGTGCTCGGGGTCGATCAGGCTGTAGACGGAACCGGACTTGATACTGCCCACCGGGACCTGGCCGCTGTACATGCTGCTACCGGTGCCGCGCTTCACCTTCTCGTCGCGGTTCAGTTCCCTGCCGGTCGCGGCGTCCGTGATGACATGCAGTTCGCTGGGGACGCCGTCGGCCTGGACGCCGTTGACGACTGATTCCCAGGCGAGGACCGGCCGGCCGGTGGCGGCCCAGACCACCGCGCGCGGGGCGCCCTTCAGCTCGGTGTCCTTCCGCCCCTCCTTCTTCGCCCGGCTGAGCGCAGAGGTTCTCGCGGTGTCGGGGCCCCGGGCCGGGGTGGTGCTGGGCACCGCGATCCGCGCCGTGGTCGCTTTGTTGACGCCGGCGGTGCCGGAGGGGGAGGTGTGTACGACGAGGTCGCCGCCGATGACCGGAAGTCCCTGGTAGGTGCGCTCATAGCGGGTGTGCAGGGTGCCATCGGTGTCCTTGAGGACGTTCCTGGCCCGCAACTCCTCCTTGCTGCCCAGGCCCAGAGCCCGGGCAGTGGCCGCGCGGCCGGCCTGCGCGGCGGCGACCAGCTTCTTGTGCTGGGCAGGACTGAGCTTCGCCGGCAGCGCCCCGGCCCGCGCCTTCGGTGCGGGAGCGGTGCCGTCGCCAGGGGCAGGAGCCGCGCCGGCAGCGCCGGCGGTGCCCGTGGGCAGGCCCAAGGCGATCATTGCGGCGGACGCGAGCAACGCGCCCGCGGCCGAGACTCTCAGAGCAGGTCGTCGTCTCACTCGAACTCCTTCTGCGGCGGCGGTGGGGTAGCGGCCAGAACAGGACCCGGCCCGCACGGGAGTGCGCCGGACGGGGCAGCGCAGAGCAGTGCGGTGCGGTGTGGGCCCGTGACGCGGGAGTGCTACCGCCGCTCCAGAGGGCCCTGCCGGGGCGAGAGCGCGGCGGCGGGAAGAAGCGTGACACCGGGTTTTCACGCGAGTGCGAGATCCGTGCCAAGTTGGCGACAATCGTTCGCATGCCGGGCACCGCAGACCGGACGGTCACCCAGGGGCGCACCACACCCAGCCGCACCCGTTTCCAAGCGCCGTACGGCACAGGCAGCCCGGCGTACGGGCAGATGGAGCGCGCGCTCCAGCTCACAACAGGCGCAGGACGGCCGCGCACTCCACCAGGGCCTGGGTCAGGGCAGGTTGCGGACCGGAGAGAAGAGGAAACGGTACGCCGAGGACGACGAGATTCCGCGCACCCCGGCAGCACGCCCCGCCCTCCGGGCGGACGGCGCTGCATTCGAAACACGCCCTGGCTTCTGTCGTCAAATGTCGCGCCCACATCAGGAGTGATGCGAGGGTGACCGCTGCTTCGTATGAGGTCGCGGTCTTGTCGTATCTGGTGGGTGCGCCACGAGGTGCTGGGCGCCGACCCGGGGCGTGAATGCGCGTTTCCAGTAGGCGAGTTGGGTACGGTCCGGTCGGGCCATCGGTGGCCGGCGGCGGAGGCGAATCATGAAGAGAGCGCGTGTGGGGCTCGCTGCGTTCGAGGCAAGAGCGGGAGAAGCCGCTCGGACTCTGCTGCACAACCAGGGCTACGACGGCGGATGGGGTCTGACCCTCACCTCGGTGTCGTCGATCGTCAACACCAGCGAGGTCTTACCGATCCTGCGGGCTGCCGGCATCGCCGGCCAACCGGTCCGCCAGGCGCTCGACTTCCTGACCGGGGCCATCGTCGAGCACTGCCGGCCCCGTCACAAGGGCGGCCGTGGCGAGCACACCCGGTTCATCGCCTTCGGCTTGGCCGGCTTGCTGTCCCAAACCGCCCGACCTGGGACAACTGGAACAAGAAGAAGTGAACCGCCCCGCTGCTGGCACGCTCCGGGCGTGCCAGCAGTACCGGCGACCGAGCCACCGCGCTGAAGGGCTGTTGATGGACACCCGCACGATCCGCCGGACAAGCGTCACGCTCCCCGCCCTGACCGGTCCGGGCCGCTACCTCTCCCACGTCACCTCGCTGGAGGGTGGCCGTGGCCGGGTGGCGGAGTTCCACTATGCCGACGCCGACCTGCGGGACCTTGACCTGGCCGACACCCATCTGATGGACGGGAGGATCACCGGCCTCAAGGCGCAGCGCACCCGTCTGGAAAAGCTCCGCGTCGACTCCGTGGAGTTCACCGGCTGCGACCACCTGTCTTCCCTGCAGTGGACCGACAGCAAGATCTCCCGAGCCGTCTTCCGTGACTGCAAGCTCATGGGCGCCGCACTTGAAGGCGTGACACTTGAGAATGTCCTGTTCGAGAACTGCAAGCTCGACTACAGCACCTTCACCCACCTTCGGGCCGCCGGACCCGTGATCTTTGCCAAGTGCTCGCTGCGCGAGGCCACCTTCACCGCCGCTGACCTCGGCGCCGCCCTGATCGACGACTGCGATCTACGGCTGACCGAGTTCGACGGCGGGAAGTACCGCGGCCTGGATCTGCGGGGCAACGACCTCTCCCACCTCCGCGGCCTCGCCTCGCTCAAGCGGATCGTCATCGACCGGGCCCAGACACTCCAGCTCGCCGAGGCCCTCGCCGCCGAACTGGACGTCGCCTTCGGCGAAGACCTCGACGACGAGTAGGGGGCCGGCTCTGAACCGCACTGATCCGACCCTTGACTGCGTCTCCACGCCCGGTTCCTGCTACACCCCTGGGTGTTCGCCAAGGGGCAGCCGGTATGCCCGGTTCTTGGGGCAGCGCCAGGCGGGCCAGTCCTCTTCTCCTTCCGTCGACAGTTCCATGGGGTGTGGGTGTCCTTCGCGGCAGGCAGGCCACGGCCCCCTGCCCTGAAGGATCTGCAGGTTCTCCAAAAGGGCTGCCTGAACATGGAACGCGACCGGCCGCACAGCGGCGCCCGGGGGCTCGTCGGCCAGATCCGGGGAGAATTCCAGGGGAGCGATCCGGATATTGCCGATGACGAGCGTGCGCCAGTTGTCAGGATCGCTGACGCCTTCGGCTCCGTGCTCCAGGCGGGCGGCAAAGTCGCATACTTGCAGGTCATGGGCGATAGGCGCGAAGATTTCTTCAGGCTGCATCGGCATGGATCGGGAGCCTAGTCGAATCTTCAGGCGCTGAACTTGCAGTTGACGAAGCGGTATCCGCCGGCAGGCGGCTTACTGATCGACTTCCACGTCCAAAGGAAGGAGACCTCGTTGCCACGCTTGATCGTGTAGCGCTTTTCCTTGCCCTTGGGGTCGAACGTGCGGGGCAGCGGTCCGTGGAAGTGGTAGTACCAGGGCTCGGTGTGGGGCTGGTAGACGTTGGCTTCGCGCTTGTTGGCGAAGATCTGGGCCTTAAGCCGGATGATCCCCTGCGGGGCAATTCTCTTGGAGAGCTTCAGGCCCCAGGGGATACCGTACTTCTTGGACTCCTGGAGTGTGACCTTGCCGACCACATGGCGGAACGTGCCGCGGCACTTGGGCAGCTTTGCCTTGGCCGCCGGGCCGGGAGCCGCTGCCTGACGGACGAGGTCGTCGAGGGTTCCGGCCCCCTGCGCGATTCCCTGATCGCGCAGAGAAGCCAGGATCGCAGCCATATCCGACGGTGCAGCGTGGCTGGAGCGAGTTTCGTGCTCGGCGGCGGCGGCGGATGCCGGAGCAAGGAGGGCGAGGACCCCTGCCACGGCGACGGTTAACTGCGTACTGCGCAAGCTCATGCGGAAACTCTCCTTCTGGGATTTACGGGCGTACATCTCGTGGTCGGCGGCGTGCTTGTCCACGCAGACGGGAAATCCGCTACGGCACACCCACGGTAGCCCCGCACGGCTTCCCCGCCCAGGGAGACCGGGCGCCCAATACGGCGTCCAGGCGCACAATCTGCTCCCCAGCGCACCATGCCCCGGTAGCGCCAGTCGCTTGTCGTGAGAACCCGCAAATGCACCATGGCCACGAGTCTTCCGTGACACCCGTGTACCGAACCATCTGGACCAGCCCCGTTCACGCCGACGAGATAGACGACACCGTCGCGCTGTGCCCGCACCTGTTCCAGACCTGCGTACCCAAGACCGCCGACATACGCCTCGCCGCAGTCGGCAACCGCATGTTCGCGACCCGGATCGACACCGACGGCGACCACCTGGACTGGCGCTACGACCAGCGGCTGATCACCTGCTCCCCGATCCCCGTTCCCCGGACCATCCGCAACGGGGTCCGGTCCTACCTTCACGCATTCGGGCTGGTCTTCGGCGCTTTCGACTTCGCTCTCGACGGTGACGGACAGTGGTGGTTCCTGGAATGCAATCCGAGCGGCCAGTGGGCATTCGTCGACCAGCCGACAACGCAGGCCATCGCCGCCGCGCTCGCGGACACCCTCCGGAAAGGCGACACCGTATGACCGCCGACACCGCCAACGCCCTGCGCCGACGGCTCATTGAGCAGCTCGTCGCCGATGACCTGCTGCACGACCCCGAACTGCGACGCGCCGGGGAGGTCGTCCCTCGCGAGATCTTCCTCGGTCCGGCGATCTACCGGCCCAGCGAACCCCCGGGCGTCACCGTCTGGATTCCCACGCGCCGGGCTGACGTACCGGCCGACGAGTGGTTGCGTCTCACGTACGAGAACACCACCTGGGTGACGCAGCTCGACGGCGTCCTCGCCGAGAACGCGACGGGGCCGGTGACCGGCGGAACCCCGACCTCGTCCTCGACCCTCCCGGGCGTCGTTCTGTGGATGATCGAGCAGGCCGGAGTCGCCCAAGGGCAACGGGTACTGATCATCGGCGCCGGTACGGGTCTGTCGACCGCCTACGTCTGCGAAGTGGCGGGCCAGGAGAACACGACCGCGATCGAAACCGATCCCGCCGCGGCCGAACGTGCCCGCAAAGCCCTCGTCGAGGCCGGATATGCCCCGACGGTCATCACGGGCGACGGCCTGAAAGGCCACCAAGAGGGGGCGCCGTACGACATCGTGATCGCCTTCTGCTCGATGCGGCACATCCCCTACGGCCTGCTGCGGCAGGTGAAAGAAGGCGGAACCCTGCTCGTCACGATCGCGGGGTGGGGGTTCGGGCACGGTCTGGTACTTCTGACCGCTGACGGAACCGGCGGGGCCAGGGGTAGATTCCAGCCCGGCTACACCTCGTTCATGATGGCCCGGCCCCACGACCGGCCGCCCCACGGCCCCTTCGAGCTGCTTCCCGGTCAGGAGCGGCCGAGCCGCATCGACCCCGCGCTGCTGGACGACTGGTCCGGCCGGTTCGTCGCACAGCTCGCCGCCCCCTCCGCCGAACGGCTCGGCACGGGAGCCGAACAGATCCTGCTCGACATCGCCACCGGCTCGCAGGCACGAACCCGGCCGGACGGAAACGGCGGATGGACCGTGACCCAACGCGGCGCGCTCAAACTGTGGGATGCCGTCGAGGACGCCATCGCCCTCTGGCAGAACCACGGCTCGCCCCACCTGTCCGAGTTCGGAATGACGATCACGCCGGACGCAGAACGCGTCTGGCTCCGCACACCCGACGGACCGAGCTGGACCCTGCCCATCTAGCTTGCAGTCTCTGTCTGACCTCGGCCTTGGGTGTTCCCCTGACCACCCGGGGCTGGGGGCGCCCTTGGTGCTGTGGTCAGGTCGTCGCGGTGAAGTGGTCGAACTCGCCCGCCTTGACGCCGAGGATGAAGGCGCGGAGGTTTTCGGGGGTGGTGGTGATGATGGTGGTGGGGTCGTCGCTCTCGTGGAGTTTGAGGGTGCCGTCGGGGGCGGTGGCTATGTGGATGCAGTTGGAGGCGGTCCCGCTGTAGGAGGACTTCTGCCAGGTGTAGTCGGTCATGCTCAGTAACCAATCACAAGGTCTGTGCCGCGCGCTGGATCAGGCTGCGTGACTCCGCCACTTTGAGGGCGCTTGCCTCAAGCCGGTCGAGTACGGCTCGGTACCGGAACAGTTGGGGCTGCGCCTCGACGAAGCCGGAATGGATGTCCGTGTCGAGTTGCACGGTGTCGAGCTGGGGGACCTCGGCCTCGAAGTAGTCGATCCCTGAGCCGGAACTCGGAAAACTGCCGGTGCCGAACGGAATGATGCGCACGGTGATGTGCTCGCGCCTGCTCATCTCGATCAGATGCTCCAGTTGGGCGCGGGCGACTTCCGGACCCCCGAACCCCATGCGCAGCGCGGCTTCATGAACGATCGCCGTGACCGGTGTGGGCTGCGCCCCATACACGACTGCCTGGCGCTTGATCCGAAAAGACACCAGGTGCTCGATCGTCGGGGGATCGAAAGGTGGAACGACGTCCCGGAACAGTGCGCGGGCGTGCTCGGTGGTCTGGAGGAGTCCTGGCAGGTGAATCGCGGTGGCGATACGAATGCGGCGGGCGTGATGCTCCAGTTCCGCGAGGTCCAGGCCCGGCTCAGGCAGGATGCCCCGGTACTCGTCCCACCACCCGCGCGTCCGGCCACCGGTCAGGCTGGTGAGCGCGTCGATGAATGGCTGGTCCGAGCAGCCGTACAACCGCGCCAGCGTCCGCACCCGGTCGGCACTCACCGGATAACCACCTGACTCGATGTTGCTGATCCGCGACTGGGTCGTGCCGTGCAGGCGGCCCGCTTCCGTGACGGACACCTCCGCGAGTTCACGCAGGCGGCGAAGCTCGGTGCCCAGACGTCGTTGCCGGATCGTCGGTGGGAGCTTGCTCGGGGGCATCGATGCCGTCCTCTCCTGAGTCGAGCTGATGTGCCGCAACTCGTACGAGTGATTGAAGGCAATGCTTCTCTTGGTAGCAGTGGACTAAATACTACCTCACTGGCTACCGTGTGAGGCACGCCACTTCTTGTGGCCGCGCAGCGGAATCGCGCGCCCCTCGCCGTGCCCACCTTCACGGGCCGGTGCCCACCTTCTGCCGACAGGGGATTCCCATGACGACCGTATCGCCGCAAGAACCCACCCCCGGGCCGGACTTCGAGCGTGAGACCCCCGGGCCGGACCGCGAGCCGGACTTCGAGCGTGAGGTGTACGAGTTGGTCCGCGACACCGCGCCCCGGCTGTTCGCCGTGGTCGCGGAGTACCGGGTGGGTACGGAGGACGAGGACGCGCTCGTCCTGGCGTGGGGTCTGGCGTATGAGGGCGGGCAGACCGAGGCGGTACTGGTCGGGGGCGGCCGGCGGTGGCGGCTGGCGTCGCCCGAGCATGTGACGCGGTACTTCCGCCCCCGGCCGGAGGGCTGTTCCCTGCGGCTGGTGTGGCTTCCCCGGAGCGAGGTTGACGGGGTCGGGCGAGAGGCGGACGCGGCCTGACCGCGGACATCCAGCCTCGTCGGCGAAGCCAGGGGGAGTGCCCGCCGGACGGGGCTGGAGCTGCCCGACCCGTTGCGGAGGCGAGGGGCCTCACCACGGGCGTACGCTGGACACCCCCGGCCCGTTCGACGTGTCGGGCGCTTCGTGTTGCCCAGCCCTGCCCAGCTATCGCCTGCCCAGCTATCGACTCACCCACACCCCACACCCACACCCACACCCACACCCCGGGACGGAACCCCTCCATGAGCCTGCACGGTCTGCTCGATGCCGTCGTCCGCGACCCCGCCCTCGCCGAAGCGGTGCAGGCGGCCCGGGGCACGGGCCGGATGCATGTCGATCTGGTCGGGCCGCCCGCGGCCAGGCCGTTCGCGGTGGCGGCGCTGGCCAGGGACAGCGGGCGGACGGTGCTGGCGGTGACGGCGACCGGGCGGGAGGCGGAGGACCTGGCCGCAGCGCTGCGGTCGCTGCTGCCGGAGGAGGGCATCGCGGAGTACCCGTCGTGGGAGACGCTGCCGCACGAGCGGCTGTCGCCGCGCTCCGACACGGTGGGCCGCCGGCTCGCGGTGCTGCGCAGGCTGGCGCACCCGTCGAAGGACGACCCGGCGGCCGGGCCGGTGTCGGTGGTGGTCGCGCCGATCCGTTCCGTACTGCAACCGCAGGTCAAGGGGCTGGGTGAGCTGGAGCCCGTCGCGCTGCGGACCGGGCAGCAGGCCGATCTGAACGAGGTCGTGGACGCGCTCGCGGCGGCGGCGTACTCCCGGGTCGAGCTGGTGGAGAAGCGCGGGGAGTTCGCCGTGCGCGGCGGCATCCTGGATGTGTTTCCGCCCACCGAGGAGCATCCGCTGCGGGTGGAGTTCTGGGGCGACGACGTGGAGGAGATCCGGTACTTCAAGATCGCGGACCAGCGTTCGCTTGAGGTCGCCGAACACGGACTGTGGGCGCCGCCCTGCCGTGAGCTGCTGCTGACCGACGAGGTGCGGCGGCGGGCCGCCGAGCTGGCCGAGGCCCACCCCGGCCTTGGCGAACTGCTGGGCAAGATCGCCGAGGGGATCGCGGTCGAGGGGATGGAGTCGCTCGCCCCGGTCCTCGTGGACGAGATGGAACTGCTCCTTGACGTCCTGCCCAAGGGCTCGATGGCCGTGGTGTGCGACCCGGAGCGGGTCCGTACCCGCGCCGGAGACCTGGTGGCGACCAGCCAGGAGTTCCTCCAGGCGTCCTGGGCGGCGACGGCGATGACCGACGGCGGCGGGGGCGCGGCCCCCATCGACGTCGGCGCGGCCTCGCTGCGGGGCATCGCGGAGGTCCGGGACCGGGCGCGTGAGCTGGAGATGATGTGGTGGTCGGTGTCGCCGTTCGCCGCCGACGAGGAGTTGGGGGGCGACACCCTCAAACTGGGCATGCACGCCCCGGAGTCCTACCGGGGCGACACCGCGCGGGCACTGGCCGACACCAAGGAGTGGCTGGCGGACGGCTGGCGCACGGTGTTCGTGACCGAGGCGCACGGCCCGGCGGCCCGTACGGTCGAGGTGCTCGGCGCCGAGGGCGTCCCCGCCCGTCTTGAGGCTGACCTCAAGGACATCGCGCCGTCACTCGTCCAGGTGGCGTGCGGCTCGATCGACTACGGCTTCACCGACCCCGGCCTCAAGCTCGCCGTCCTCACCGAGACGGATCTGACCGGACAGAAGGCGGCGGGCAAGGACGGCCAGCGGATGCCGACCAGGCGCCGCAAGACGATCGACCCGCTCACCCTGGAGACCGGCGACTACATCGTCCACGAGCAGCACGGGGTGGGCCGCTACATCGAGATGGTGCAGCGTACGGTCCAGGGCGCGACCCGTGAGTACCTGGTCGTCGAGTACGCCCCGGCCAAGCGCGGCCAGCCGGGCGACCGGCTCTACATTCCCACCGACCAGCTCGAACAGATCACCAAGTACGTCGGCGGCGAGGCCCCCACCCTGCACCGGCTCGGCGGCGCCGACTGGACGAAGACGAAGGCGCGCGCCAAGAAGGCGGTCAAGGAGATCGCCGCGGATCTGATCAAGCTGTACTCGGCCCGGATGGCCGCCCCCGGGCACGCCTTCGGCTCGGACACCCCCTGGCAGCGCGAGCTGGAGGACGCGTTCCCGTACGTCGAGACGCCCGACCAGCTCTCCACGATCGCCGAGGTCAAGGAGGACATGGAGAAGACCGTCCCGATGGACCGGCTGGTCTGCGGCGATGTCGGCTACGGCAAGACCGAGATCGCGGTACGGGCCGCCTTCAAGGCGGTGCAGGACGGCAAGCAGGTCGCGGTCCTGGTCCCCACCACACTGCTGGTGCAGCAGCACTTCGGGACGTTCTCCGAGCGGTACTCGCAGTTCCCCGTGGTCACCCGGGCGCTGTCCCGCTTCCAGTCGGACACGGAGGCGAAGGCGACGCTGGAGGGGCTGCGCGACGGTGCGGTCGACATCGTGATCGGCACCCACCGGCTGTTCTCGGCGGAGACGAGGTTCAAGGACCTGGGCCTGGTCATCGTGGACGAGGAGCAGCGGTTCGGCGTCGAGCACAAGGAGCAGCTCAAGAAGCTGCGCGCCAACGTCGATGTGCTGACGATGTCCGCCACCCCCATTCCCCGTACGCTCGAAATGGCCGTGACGGGCATCCGTGAGATGTCCACGATCACCACCCCGCCGGAGGAGCGGCACCCGGTGCTGACCTTCGTCGGCCCGTACGAGGAGAAGCAGATCGGCGCGGCCGTCCGCCGGGAGCTGCTGCGCGAGGGCCAGGTCTTCTATATCCACAACCGGGTCGAGTCCATCGACCGGGCCGCCGCCCGGCTGCGGCACATCGTCCCGGAGGCGCGGATCGCGACGGCCCACGGGCAGATGTCGGAGAACCTGCTCGAACAGGTCGTCGTGGACTTCTGGGAGAAGAAGTACGACGTCCTGGTCTCCACGACGATCGTGGAGTCCGGTATCGACATCTCCAACGCCAACACCCTGATCGTGGAGCGCGGCGACAACTTCGGGTTGTCGCAGCTCCACCAGCTCCGCGGCCGGGTCGGCCGGGGCCGGGAGCGCGGCTACGCCTACTTCCTCTACCCGCCGGAGAAGCCGCTGACCGAGACCGCGCACGAGCGGCTGGCGACGATCGCCCAGCACACCGAGATGGGCGCGGGCATGTATGTGGCGATGAAGGACCTGGAGATCCGTGGCGCGGGCAATCTCCTCGGCGGGGAGCAGTCCGGCCATATCGCGGGGGTCGGCTTCGATCTGTACGTACGGATGGTGGGGGAGGCGGTCGCCGACTACCGGGCGGCGATCGACGGCGGTGTGCAGGAGGCGCCCCCGCTGGAGGTCAAGATCGAGCTGCCGGTCGACGCCCATGTCCCGCACGACTACGCGCCGGGCGAGCGGCTGCGGCTCCAGGTGTACCGGTCGATCGCGTCCGTGAACACGGAGGACGACATCAAGGCCGTACGGGAGGAACTGGTCGACCGCTACGGCAAGCTGCCGGAGCCGGTGGAGAATCTGCTGCTGGTGGCCGGGCTGCGGATGCTGGCGCGGGCCTGCGGCGTCTCCGAGATCGTGCTCCAGGGCTCGAACATCCGCTTCGCGCCGGTGGAGCTTCGGGAGTCGCAGGAGCTGCGGCTGAAGCGGCTGTACCCGCGCACGGTGATCAAGCCCGCGGTCCACCAGGTGCTGGTGCCGCGTCCCGCCGCCGGGAAGATCGGCGGAAAGCCGGTGGTGGGGCGGGAACTGCTGGCCTGGACCGGGGAGTTCCTGACGACGATCCTCGGGTCGTAGGCCGGAACCGTTGGCGACGGCCTCGGGTCGTCGCCGCCCGGAGTCGTCGCCGCCCGGAGTTGTCGGCGGCGGCGGGCAGGTCGGTTGCCCTGGGCGGTGCGTGGGCTTCCGGTCCGGGCCGCGCGGGCCCCGGTGCGGATGAGCCCGGTCGGCTGTTCGGGCTCATCCGCGGCCTCGGGTCAGGGGAGCGGCGCACCGCACCGGCCCTGACATCCCCGGGTCCGCACCGCGCGGGTGCGGAGGCCCCGCTCCCTACGCTACGGAGGGGAGTCGTGGCACTACAAGGTGCTACGAGGTGCTGCGAGCGCGCTTCAGGGGCGTACGAGAGTGTGCTCGCCCGCGCGCGGTGATGGACGGGTGGGGTGGGGCAGGGCGTATGGGGTGGATGGGGTAGATGGGGCGCCGAGCGGGCGGCTGGTGTGCGGCCTTCAGGGAGGCGGGGCACGGCGACGGCGGCGGTGCGCGCCCCCCGGGCGCGGGGCGCCGAACCTGCCCGTACCGGGGGACGGCTGAGAGCCGGTCAGTACCCTGAGCCGGTGAACAAACCCCGGGTCCCACGATCCCGAACGCTCGTCGGCTGCCTGCTGGCGCTGACCGTCACCGCCGCGCTCGCGGGATGCGAGGACGGCGGGGACAGCGGCGACGGCGGGGCACCCGGCGGGCCCAAGGCGACCGGCGCGACCGGCGCCACCGGCCGGGGTGTCAGTCCGCTCGACAACCCGGACGGCACCGGGGCCGGTCTCGGGGCGATCGAATCCGAGCGGGACCGGGCCGCCGGGCGACGGCTGATCGAGAAGGTGGCGACCAAGGGGCGCGGACCGAAGACCGGTTATGACCGGGACCGCTTCGGGTACGCCTGGCTGGACACCGCCGACGGTGTGCCGCTGGCCCGCAACGGGTGCGACACCCGTAACGACCTGCTCGCCCGTGACGGCCGGAAGCTGGCGTACCGCTCCGGTTCCGACTGTGTCGTCGTCGCCATGACGCTCGACGACCCGTACACGGGCACCGCCATCGACTGGCGGAAGCGGCAGGCCGCCGCCGTACAGATAGATCATGTCGTTCCTCTCTCCTACAGCTGGCAGATGGGTGCGGCCCGCTGGACCGCGGAGAAAAGGCGCCGGATCGCCAACGACCCGCTGAATCTGCTGCCGGTGGACGGGTCCGTCAACAGCAGGAAGGGCGATTCCGGGCCCGCGTCCTGGCTGCCGCCGAACAAGCGGATCCGCTGTTCGTACGCCGTGCGCGTCTCGCAGGTCGCCGTCAAGTACGAACTGCCGGTGACGGCCGCCGACAAGAGGATGATGCTCGCCCAGTGCGCAAGCCCTTAGGGGCGGAACGGGTCGCAGGGGCAGAACGGGCCGCGCCCGCGCCGGCCGGTGGGACCGGGCGGGCGGGGGCGGCGGGCGGTGGACTCCGCGGGGGCGGGTGCCGGGGAGGTGTCTCAGAGAGTCAGTTCCCAGACGGACGCGTCGTGCAGGATGCCGGGGCTGACCTCGACCGTGAGGTTCTTCGCGGTGGCCGGGGCGTCGAACGCGTACGTCACCGTCGACTTCTTGCCGGGCAGGATCGTGCCCGAGAAGCCCGAGCCGACCTTCTCGTCGAAGATCTGCTCCGCCGCGACACCGTCGTCCCCGGCGCGGGCGTCCGACGTCACCAGGGTGGAGTCGAACTTCTTGTCGCCGGTGTTCTCCAGGGTCACGGTCACCTGGTACGCCTTGTTGCCCTCGGTGTGACCGGCGGCGTACTCGCTCGGGGAGTACGACCTGGCGGCGGACACCGTGATCTTCACACCGTCCTTGTACGCGGCGGTGTCACCCGCCGCGAGGCCCTCGGAGCCGCCGCCCGAGCCGCCCCCGCTCTTGCCCTTCCCCTTGTCCTTCGCCTTGTTCTTGCTCTTCCCGGAGTCGGAGCCGGAGTCGGCGTCGGAATCGCTGCCCGGAGCCGCCTCCTTGGTCGCGGTGGTCTCTTCCACGGACTTGCTGATCTCGTCCACCGCGTCGTCCACGGCCTTGAAGGTGATCACCGCGCCGACCACCCCGAGGATCATCGCGACCAGCCCGAGGAGCGCGCCGACTGTCGTCACGCCCTTGTTGTTGGCCTCGCCCCGCTTCACCCGGCCGCGTCCCACCAGACCCAGGATCAGCGCGATCAGCCCGAGGGTGCCGCCCAGCCAGAAGAGGAACGGGATGATCCCCGCCACCGCGCCGATGATGCCGAGGATCAGGGCGGCGGTGCCGAGCCCGTTGCGCATCGGGTGGGGCGCGGGGGCGTGGTGCCCGTACTGGGGCTGCTGCTGGTGCATGGAGTGGGACATGGCGTCCTCCCGGACATGACGTGTGATCGAGGCCCTCATCGAGACCCGATGTGGGGACGGGTCAATAAGAGCAGAGGCTGTGAACCGAGTCAACATGGAGAACAGGATTTGGATTCACGAACACTGTGAAGGGGTTTCTTCTGTGTCGGGAGGTATGATCGGCGACACAACAGGGGGTACTGACCGGCGGATACGGACCACGGAGGCAGCCAGGTGCCGGAGAACGCAAGCGAGGTGACCGCCGCCGGAATCGCCCGGCTCGCGGGCGTCGGACGGGCCGCCGTCAGTAACTGGCGCCGTCGGCACACGGACTTCCCCAAGCCGGTCGGCGGTACCGAGACCAGTCCGTCGTTCGCCCTCTCCGAAGTCGAGCACTGGCTTCGTGACCAGGGGAAACTCGCCGAGGTCCCCCTGCGTGAACGGGTCTGGCAACAGCTCGCCGACCACCCCGCGACCGCCGCCGCCTCGCTGATCCAGGCCGGGTGCGTCCTGCTGCTCGCCCGGGACCGGCCGAGCACCTGGCAGGAGCTGACCGCCTTCGGTGACGAGCGGATGGCCGAACTGCTGCCGACCGCCCTGGAACAGGTGCTGGGGGCACACTTCGGCGACGACCGTACGGAACTCTTCCCCTGGCTCGCGGGACTGTTCACACCCCGCGCCGGCCGTCAGCCGCTCCCCGCCGGTTCACAGCTGCCCGGTTCACACCCGGTCCCGTCCGGTTCACAGCCGCTCCCCGCCGGTTCACACTCGCCCGGTTCACAGCCGCCCCCGCCCGGTTCACAGCTGCCCGGATCACCGCCGCTCCCGCCCGCGTCCTCCCTACGGGCGGCCGGAGCGGTGCCGTTCCTCCGCCTCGTCGCCGAACTCGCCGCCGGACTGGGCCCCCGCCAGACCTTCGAGTTCCTGCTCGGCCGGTTCCTCGACACCAACATCCGGCAGTACACGCTCACCCCGCCGGGACCCGCCGCGCTCATGGCCGCCATCGCCGTGCCGGGGCAGGACTTTCCCGGACCGGTCGCCTCCACGTCCGCACAGGGCACTGCCGCTCCCGGCCAGGGCATCTCGGTCCTCGATCCGGCGGCCGGAACGGGCACCCTGCTCGGTGCCGCGGCAGCGGTCGGGGCGGGCCCCGCCGCGCTGTACGCCCAGGACGCCGACCCCGACCTCGCCGCCCTCACCGCACTGCGCCTGGCCCTGTGCTCCGACGCCACCGTCAGGGCCCGGCCCGGCGACACCCTGAGGGCCGACGCCTTCCGGGACACCGCCGTGGACGCCGTCCTGTGCCACCCGCCGTTCAACGAGCGCAACTGGGGCCACGACGAACTCGCCTACGACCCCCGCTGGGAGTACGGCTTCCCCGCCCGCACCGAATCCGAGCTGGCCTGGGTCCAGCACGCACTGGCCCGGCTGCGCCCCGGCGGTACCGCGGTTCTGCTGATGCCTCCCGCCGCGGCCTCCCGCCGCTCCGGCCGCCGGATCCGCGCCGGACTGCTGCGGCGCGGCGCGCTGCGGGCCGTCGTCGCGCTGCCCGCCGGCGCGGCACCCCCGTACGGCATCCCCCTCCATCTCTGGGTGCTGCGCAAACCGGAACAGGGGCGCGCGCCCCGGGCCGAACTGCTCTTTGTCGACACCGCCGAACTGGCCGGGGCGGGCGGCGGGCGCGACCGGCTCGACTGGGCGGCCGTGCACCATGCCGTACTCGACGCCTGGGAGTCCTTCGACCGGGGCGAAGGACCGGCGGATCAGTCCGCCGTCAGCCGGGAAGTGCCCGTCATCGGACTGCTGGACGACGATGTGGACCTGGCCCCCGCCCGCCATGTGCTCCCCCCGGCCGGGGGCGTCGGCGCCGATGAGCTGCTGGCCGTACGGGACCGGCTCACCGAGACCCTGCGGCTCACCGGGGAACTCGCCCCCGCGCCCGCCGCCCACGAACGGCCCGCGCCCTGGCCCGCCACCACCGTCGGCGAACTGGCGCGCGCGGGCGCCCTGGTGATCCGCGCGGGCACGGCCACCGGCATCCCCGGCACCCCCGGCTCCTCGGCCGCAGGAGCGGCGGCGGCCCTGGGGACACCGGGTGCCCCGGGTGCCGTCCTCACCGAGCACGACGTCCTCACCGGCACACCCCCCTCCGCGACCCTCCCCGAAGGCCCGGACGACGACGCCGTACGCGTGGCGACCGGCGATGTCGTCGTGCCCGTGCTCGGCGGCGGCTCGGCCGTACGCGTCGTGGACGAGGCCACCGACGGCGCGGTCCTCGGCCGCAACCTCCAACTGCTGCGCCCCGACCCGGACACCCTCGACCCCTGGTTCCTCGCCGGGTTTCTGCGCGGCACCGCCAACACCCGCCAGGCCAGCAGCTACGCCTCCACCGCCACCCGGCTCGACGTCCGCAGGCTGCAACTGCCCCGGCTGCCCCTGGCCGACCAGCACCGCTACGGCGAACGCTTCCGAGCGCTGGCCGCGTTCGAGGACGCGCTACGGCTGGCCGGGCGGCTCGGCGAACAGCTGGTGCGGGGACTGCACGACGAGCTGACGAGCTGAAGAGCCCGTACGGGCTGACGGGCCAACGCGAGCCATACGGGCTGCGGGACGATACGAGCCGACGGACGGCACCGTACGGCCCGGACAACGCCGGAAGGAACGCTTCCATAGGGGAGGAGTGAGGTAACAGACGACAGCTCCGTACAACCCGGGAGCCGTTGTCCGTGTCGGTGTATACGCTCGTTCTCTACCCCGCCCCGTCCCCAGGCCACCAGGAGCAGGAATGCACGGCCCCGGCTACGCCCCGCCGCCACCCGGCCGACGTCCGTCGAACGCGACGCTCGTCTGGCTGCGGGTGCTCTTCGTGGCCCTGGCGGTCCTCAGTTGCGGCTTTCTGAGCTGGGCGCCGCTGCTCAGGCTCGCGCTCGTCCGCCGCCGCACCCTCGACTGGGTGCTGTTCGCCGTGGTCCTGGTCGCGGCGATCACGACCTTCGTGCTGGTGGTCCAGCTCGGTTCGGAAGGGGAGGACCTCACCCCCATCGACGTGGTGCTGCTGTCGGTGCTGTTCGCCATGGTCGTCGGTGTGCCCACGCACTATCTGGTGGCCGAGATCCACCACTACCAGGAACGGCCGGCGCCCGGCCCCTGGGGACAGCACTCCTCGCCGTACGGGGCGGCCACCATCCCGTACGGGCAGCCGCTCGCCGGGGGTTACGGCTACCCGCCCGTGGCCGCGGGACCCGGCTACCCGCCCGCGCCCACCCCGGGCCCGGGGAACCCTGCCCATCAGCCCCCCGCCCATCAGGCCCCGGCCCCGCGGCCCGCCGCCCCCCGGGTTCCCGCGCCGCAGCCGTCCCCGGCCGATCCGCCCGCTCAGGGCAAACCCCGTATCGACCAGGTCCGCGCCGAGCTGGACGAGCTGAGTGACTACCTCCGCAAGGAGCAGGGCCGGTGAACGGACGCGTCATCGCGGACCGCTATGAACTGTCGACCGTCATCGGCCAGGGCGGCATGGGCCAGGTCTGGACCGGGTACGACGGGCGGCTCGACCGCCGCGTGGCCGTCAAGCTGCTGCGCCCCGACCATATGGCCGCCGCCACCGCGGCCGGTGAGATGCGCCGCCGGTTCGTCCGCGAGTGCCGGGTCACCGCCCAGGTCACCCACCCCGGGCTGGTCACCGTGCACGACGCGGGCAGCGACGGCGACGACCTCTATCTCGTCATGCAGTACATCGAGGGCGCGGACCTCGCCGACCATCTCGCCGAACACGAGCCGTACCCCTGGCCGTGGGCGGTCTCCGTCGCCGCCCAGCTGTGTGCGGTCCTCGCGGCCGTGCACGCGGTGCCGATCGTCCACCGCGATCTGAAGCCGCGCAATGTGATGGTGAAGCCCGATGGCACCATCACCGTTCTCGACCTCGGCGTCGCCTCCGTGATCGACACCGACACCACCCGCCTCACCCACACCGGCTCGCCCATCGGCAGCCCCGCCTATATGGCCCCCGAACAGGCGATGGGCGGCGCGGTCGGCCCGTACACCGATCTGTACGCACTCGGCGCGCTGCTGCACGAACTCCTCAGCGGGAGCGTGCCGTTCCAGGGCTCCACCGTCCTCGGGGTGCTGCACCGCCATCTCTACGAGCCGCCGCTGCCGGTCCGCAGAGTGCGCCCCGAGATACCGGAACCGCTCGAAGCGCTGGTGCTGCGACTGCTCGCCAAGGACCCCCAGCACCGGCCGACCGGAGCCCAGGAGGTGTACGAGGCGCTGGTGCCGCTGCTGCCCGCGCGCGGGGGCCCGAGCGGACCGCCGAGGTCTCCCGGGCCGCTTGATCCCACCCGCCCCTTTATGCGCCCCTTCGCCCCCTGGCCGGACCGGGCGGCCACCCCGCCGCCCGCGCCCCCGGCACCGCCCGTGCCGCGCCTCGATGTCGCCGCCGCTGTGGACGAGGTCAAACGCCTCCTCGGCGAGGGCGGCATCACCCAGGCCGTCGACATGCTCGGCGGCATCCTCCCGGCCGCCGCCGCCGAGCACGGCGAGCGCTCCCCGGTCGTCCGGATTCTGCGCAAGCAGTACGCGACCACGCTGATGGACGACGGCCAGTACCGCCGCGCCCTGCCCGAACTGCGGCGGCTGGCGGACGACCGGGCCGCCGAGGCCGGGCCGGGCGACCCCCAGACCGTCCAGTTCCGCTACGAGGTGGCGCAGTGCCTGGAACAGCTCGGCGAGCCGGCCGCCGCGCTCGCCGAGTACCGAGCCGTCCTGCCGTACTACGAGAGCGGCGCCGACGCGGGCCGGGCCTTCGACGTCCGCCACCGCATCGGGAATCTGCTGCTCGCGGTCGGCGACCACGCGGCGGCCCGGAACCAGTTCCAGGCCCTGCTGTTCGACACCGAGCGCGCCTACGGGCCCTACCACCAGCTGCCGTCCGAGCTGCGCCGGGCGCTCTCGCGGCAGCAGCAGTTCCAGGGCCCGTGACGCGTATGCTGCCGGGGCGGGAGAGCCGACAGGGGAGCGCACGACGATGACAGTCCGGGGCCAGCTGGTCAGATTCGCCATGGTCGGGGCGGTGAACACCGGGACGTACTACGGCCTCTACCTCCTGCTGCTGACCTGGCTGCCGTATGTCGCGGCCCATGTGATCGCCTTCTTCCTCAGCATGGTCGGCTCCTTCTTCCTCACCTCCTACTTCACCTACCGGACCCGTCCGACCTGGCGGAAGTTCCTGCTGTTCCCGCTCACCAACGCGGCGAACTTCGTGGTGACCACGACCGGGGTCTATCTGCTGGTCGACGTCCTCCACTTCGGCAGCCGCTACGCCCCGCTGATCGCTGCCGCCGCCGCCATCCCGATCACCTTTGTCGTCTCCCGGACGATCATGCTCCGCCCGGATCGGGAGCGGGAGCCCGAACCCCGGGCGATGGACTCCGTCTGAGCGCGGCGGTCCCGCGCGGACCCCGTCCCGTCCGCCGGCCGGACGGGGGCCGGGCCCTCAGGGCGGCGAGCCGGACCCGGTCGACCGGACGGGGGCCGGATCGTTGGCCCGAAGAAGTCGCCGCGAAGTAGTGGCCCCGAGCACCCGGACTGCCTAACATCATCACGCAGGGCTTTGTGAACCGCCGCACAATCACGCCGGGAGGCTCCTTTGCACCGCCGCCGTCGCTCCGCGATCATCACCGCCGCCGCGCTGCTCATCGCCGCGCCCCTGCTCGCCGCGTGCAGCGACCAGGCCCACCCCGGCGCCGCGGCCGTCGTCGGCGGGGAGCGGATCGATGTCTCCACCGTCCAGGCGCAGGTGAAGGACGTCCGCACCGCGCAGGAGCGCTCCCCGCAGTCCGCGCAGCTCATCAAGGACAGCGGACAGCTCAGCCGCGCCAAGCTCTACGAACTCATTGTCGAGCGGGTCGTGGAGCGCGCCGCATCCGACGCCGGGGTGAGCGCCAGCCGCAAGGAGATCGAGGACGGGCGCGCGGCGCTCACCCAGCAGGCGGGCGGGGCCGACCAGCTCGCCGCGATGTATCTCCAGCAGCGGGGAGTCGCCCCCGGCCAGGTCACCGGCGTCGTACGGCGGGACGTCCTCGTCACCAAGCTCGCCGGCTCCATCGGCGCAGGCAACACCCCTGAGGGACAGCAGAAGCTGAACGCGGCCTTCACCGCCGCCGCCAAGTCGCTCGATATCGACGTCAACCCCCGCTTCGGCGCCTGGAACGACCAGAAACTCGAACTCGGCGACTACAAGGCGCCCTGGATCAACCAGGTCACCAAGCAGGTGCAGCCGGTGGCGGACGGCGCACCGGGCGGGGCGTAGCGGCGAGGGGCGACGGGCCCCGGATGGGGCACCGGGGCGGGGCGCAGCGGCGAGGAGTCGCGGCGTCGGACGGCGGGTCGGGCCGGGCGCGGCGGGAGGTAGGTTCGAGGGGTGACCACTGAGCCCACCAGCACCGGCACCGGCCGGATCGTCCTCCTCACCGCCAGCCACCGCGTCGCCCCCGGACTGCTGTCCTGGCCCGCGTGGCAGACGCTGCGGACGGCCGACCGGGTGCTCTGCGCCGACCCCGCGCACCCGCAGCTCCCCTATCTCCGCGAGGCCGGGGTCACCGTCGAGATCGCCGCGCCCACCGCCAGGGAACTCGTCGACGCCTGCGCCGGGACCGGGGCGAGTGTCGTGGTCGTCACCACCGGCGAGGGCGACCGGGAACTGACCGACGGAATCTCCCGGCTGGCCGGCTCGGGCCGGGAGCGGATGCCCGACCTGGAACTGCTGCCCGGCTCGTACGACCTCCCCGGCGCCCGCTTCCTCGACCTCGTCCAGATCATGGACCGCATCCGCGCCGAGTGCCCCTGGTCCGCGATCCCGGACCACAAGGGACTCGCCAGGTACGCGATCGAGGAGGCGTACGAACTGGTCGAGGCCATCGAGGACGGCGACCGTGACGAACTGCGGGAGGAGCTGGGGGACGTACTCCTCCAGGTCGTCTTCCACGCCCGGATCGCCGAGGAGGACGAGAGCGAGCCGTTCTCCATCGACGATGTCACCGGAACGATTGTCGACAAGCTGATCCATCGCCATCCGCATGTCTTCGGCGACGAGAGCGCCGAGACCCCGGAGGACGTCAAGGCGCACTGGCTGCGCACCAAGGCGGCCGAGAAGCAGCGCGATTCGGTCACCGACGGCGTCCCGCTGGGGCAGCCGGGTCTGGCGCTCGCCGCCAAGCTCGCCTCCCGGGCCCGTACGGCGGAACTCGACGTCGCGCTGCCGGCCGGTGCCGGTATCGGCTATGAGCTGCTGGCCATCGCCGTACGGGCGGAGGAGTCCGGCACCGACCCCGAGGCGGCGCTGCGGGCGGCGGCGCGGGTGTACCGGGACGCGATCCGGGCGGCGGAGGCCCGGGTCGGCTGATTCCGTTCGGGGCGGCGGAGGCCCGGGTCGGCTGATTCCGCTCCGGGGATCAGGGGCCGGGTCGGCCAGAAACGTTCCGGGCACGGGAGACGCGAGCCGGTTCGTGCCGTTCCGGGCTTCGGAGACGCGCGGCGGTTAGTACCGTTTGGCCCAAGGCCGAGGCATGCGTGGGCGGGGGATCGATGGACCGTGATCTGACGATGAAGGTCGGCCGGGTGCTGCTCGGAGACTCCTACCCGGAGGTGGCGGACCGGCTGCACACCCTCTTCGACCGCTCGGGCATGCGGGTACGCGGCGGACTTGACGGCATCAGAGAGCATCTGTGCTCCGACCGGGACCCCTGGAACTGGGGCCGGTCCAGTGCCATAGCGAAAGTGGGCGGCTTTGTCGCGAGGGCCGAGAAGGATCCGGCACTCCTCGCCGAACTGCGGGCCGTGGTGGCCGAGGCCGAGCGCGCCGACGCCCGGCGGGCCCGGGCGAAGCGCCGCGACACGGCGCGCGCCCACGCGGAGACCGCAGAGAAGACGGCGACCGCAGAGAACGCGGCGACCGCAGAGAACGCAGAGAACGCGAAGAACGCGGCGAACGCGAAGAACACGGCGAACACCGTCAAGGACAGCACGGTGACCAACCTGGTGCAGTCCGGCCCCATCGACACCTTCAACTACTACGCGGCCCCGTCCTCGCCCGCCCACGGCATCGACTGGCGGCCCGCGGGCGACACCGATCGCTACTCCCTCGGCGCCCGGCCGGTCCGGCTCTTCCGGGGCGAGCGGGAGTTGACCACCTATGTCGACCGCGACTGCGACGCCGAGCTGCGGGAACTGGTCGAATCGGGGACGAGCCCGCTCGTCCTGGTGACGGGCGAGCCGCTGTCCGGCAAGACCACCACCGCCTGGGCCGCGATCCACCGCTGGCTGCCCGAGTCCCAGGTTTGCGTACCGGCCGGCGGCACCGATCTGCGCGGCCTGCCCTCGCTGGTCCGGGGCCGGGCCGGGCGCTATCTCCTGTGGCTGGACGACCTGGAGAACCATCTCGGCGACCGGGGTCTGGACCCCGGACTGCTCTCCCAGCTCGCCGCCGTACGGATGCCGGTGATCGCCACCATGTCGGACCGGGCGTACGACTCCCACCGCTTCGGACCCGCCACGGGCGCCGCCCGGCTGCTGAGCATGGCGCAGACCGTCGAGGTGGGTGCCGTCTGGAGCGGGGGCGAGCTGACCCGGCTCGTCGCCTCGGACGACTCGCGCCTGTGGGAGGCGGCCGAGCGCCGGGGCGCGGACGGGGTGACGCAGTATCTGGCCGTAGGACCCGAGCTGTGGGCGGAGTGGCAGCGCGCCCGGCTCCCGGCCAACCATCCGCGCGGTCACGCCCTGGTGCGGGCCGCCGTCGACCTGGCGCGCTGCCGGTGGGCCGGTCCTGTGCCGCTCGAAGCGCTGCGGCAACTGCACGAGGAGTATCCGGAGGCCGTGAACGCGGAATCCTTCGACGACGCGCTCGCCTGGGCGACGGCTGTCCGCCAAGGGGTCACCGGGCTGCTCGTACCGGGCGAAGAGCCCCGGACCTGGCGGGCGCACGGCTCACTGATCGCGGGCGCGGAACTGTTTCCCGCGATGCCCCGGCTGATCGACGCGGCGTGGTTCATCGCGAAGGACCACGCAGAGGGGGACACCGCGAGCACCGTGGTGGCCGCGATGACCTCGGTGTTCCGGTACCGGGCCGACGGGGGTGAGGCGAAGGCCATGCATGTGCTGGCCCATCTCGCCGATGAAGCCGGGGACGAGGCGGGGGCGCTGCGCTGGTATCTGCGCGCGGCGGACGGGGGCGACACCGACGCGTCGGCCATGGCGGGCGGGCTCCTCCACGCCAGGGGCGACACCGACCGGGCACTGCCGTACATCGAGACCGCCGCCCGCGCCGGTGACACCGGCTCGGCACGGCTGCTGGGGGAACTGCTGCGGAACCGCGCCGCGTACTGGCTGGACCGGGCGGCCCAGTCCGGCGACGGCCGGGCGGGCCGGCTGCTGGGCGATCTGCTCTTCGTCCAGGACGAGTACGCCGCCTCCCGGGCGTACGCCCGCGCGCTGGCCACCGGGTGCGCGGAGGCCGAGACCGGTATCGGCCTTCTGCGGATACGGCAGCACGAGACCCCGCTGGCGGAAGTCTGGCTCCGCCGGGCGGCCGACGGGGGCGATCCCCGCGCGGCCCTCCTGCTGAAGGCGCTGGCGAGAGGGGAGCAGACCTCGCTGGAGGCGGAGGGCATCCTGCGCACATCGGCGGAGAACCACCGCCCGCTGGCCGCCGCCAACTACGCGGCGTTCCTGGAGGGGCGCGGCCGGCTGGACGAGGCGCTGAAGTGGTACCGCAAGGGGTACGACGAGGGCGACGCGTACGGCGCGTACTGCCTGGGCCGCTATCAGCGGGAGAAGGGCGAGCGGGCGAAGGCGCTGGCGTGGTTCCGGCTGGGTGCCGACCGGGGGCACGCGGGTGCGGAGCAGGCGTTACGGGCCCTCGAAGCCGCCGAGACCGACCCGGATAACGTCAAGGGGTGACCGAAACCCCCACCCCGCCTCCGCCTCCGGACCCGGACCACTGCCCGCGACCGTCGGGCCTGCCGCAGTCTCCCCCGCCGGTCCCCGGGCGGCCGGTGGCCGCTCCCGGTGCCGGTGAGCCGGCGGGCCGGGGTGCGGACCCTGAGCGGTGCCCGGTGTCCCGCTCCGGGCCTGAGGCCGAACTCCCGGGGCCGGAGGCCGACCCCGCCGTACCCCGGCCTGAGGCCGGACTCCCCGCCCCGGAGGCCGACCCGCCGGAGTTGTTCACCTGGGAGTTCGCGACCGACCCGTACCCCGCGTACGCCTGGCTGCGCGAGCACGCGCCCGTGCACCGCACCCGGCTCCCGAGCGGGGTCGATGCCTGGCTCGTCACGCGGTACGCCGATGCCCGGCAGGCGCTCGCCGACGCGCGGCTTTCGAAGAATCCGGCGCACCACGCGGGGCCCGCGCACGCCAAGGGGAAAACGGGCATCCCGGGTGAGCGCAAGGCCGAGCTGATGACGCATCTGCTGAATATCGACCCGCCCGACCACACCCGGCTGCGGCGGCTCGTGGCGAAGGCGTTCACGCCGCGCCGGGTCGCCGAGTTCGCTCCGCGCGTACAGGAGCTGACCGACCGGCTGATCGACGGGTTCGCGGCGAAGGGGGAGGCGGACCTCATCCACGAGTTCGCGTTCCCGCTGCCGATCTACGCGATCTGCGATCTGCTCGGCGTCCCGCCCGAGGACCAGGACGACTTCCGCGACTGGGCGGGCATGATGCTGCGCCATATCAAACCGGGTCAGCAGGGCGGTCCGCGCGGTGGGGTGGCCCAGTCGGTGAAGAAGATGCGCGCGTACCTTCTCGAACTCATCCACCGCAAGCGCGAGGACCTCGGGGACGATCTGATCTCCGGGCTGATCCGCGCGAGCGACCACGGCGAGCACCTCACGGAGAAGGAGGCCGCCGCCATGGCCTTCATCCTGCTGTTCGCCGGGTTCGAGACGACGGTGAATCTGATCGGGAACGGTATCCACTCCCTGCTGGGCCACCCCGATCAGCGGCAGCGGCTCCAGAAGTCCCTGGACGCGGGCGAGAGCGCGCTGCTGGAGACCGGGGTGGAGGAACTGCTGCGCTACGACGGGCCGGTCGAGCTGGCGACCTGGCGATACGCCACCGAGGAGCTGGTCATCGGCGGCCAGGGGATCGGGGTGGGCGATCCCGTACTCGTCGTACTCGCCGCCGCCGACCGGGACCCGGAGCGGTTCGCCGACCCGGACGTACTCGACCTCTCCCGGAGTGAGAACAAACATCTCGGATACGGACACGGCATCCACTACTGCCTGGGCGCACCGCTCGCCCGGCTGGAGGGCCAGACCGCGCTCGCCACCCTCCTGCGGCGGCTGCCGGACTTCCGCCTCGCCGTCGACCCGGCGGATTTGCGGTGGCGGGGTGGGCTGATCATGCGTGGACTGCGCACCCTTCCCGTGGAGTTCACACCCCGAAACATTCGCCATGGATCTGACGTACCGTCAATTCCGTAACTTTTACGTGATCTGCGCTGCATCGACTTGTGACACACGTTCAAGTGGGGCTACCTTCACCCCGTCCCCAGCCGTCACGCGAAAGGCAACCGCATGCTCTCCGGGAATGGTCGACATCGCCGCCCCCGCCAGGCGCCCGCCCTCATCGTCGCGGCAGGGGTGACGGGATCGGCCATCGCGATCCCACTGCTCGGCGCGGGCTCGGCTTCCGCCGTCGAGGGCTCCGCCTGGGACCGGGTCGCGGAGTGCGAGAGCGGCGGTCTGTGGAGTGCCGACACCGGCAACGGGTACTACGGCGGACTGCAGTTCTCGCAGGAGACCTGGGAGGCGTTCGGCGGTACGCAGTTCGCCTCCCGCGCGGATCTGGCCAGCCGTTCGCAGCAGATATCGGTGGCGGAGAAGGTCCTCGCGGCGCAGGGAACCCAGCCGTGGGCGTCGTGTGCGGGGATCGCCGGGCTGGTGGCCCAGGGCGCGGGGGCCGGCGTCGACCCGGGCACCTCGGCGTCGCCCACGCCGAAGTCGCAGAGCCCGCAGCAGCCGGTGGGGTCGCCGAAGCCCTCCACCGGGGAGACCGGAGCGGCAGGTTCTACCGCTCCGGCGAAGCCGGTCGCCCCCGAGAAGAGTGCCGTCCCGACCCAGGGCATCGGCAACGGCGCCGCGCCGACCGGACCGGCGACCGGGGAGACCGGGACCGGCCCGGCCGGCGACGACACCGCCGGTCCGAACCGGGGCGAGCCGGCCAAGGAGCCGACCGAGGCGACCGGGTCCGCCACTCCGACCCCGCCGGGCACGGGTGCGACTCCGGCCGAGCCGCTCAAGCCGGGCGGTACGGAAGGTGCCGGCCAGGGCCGGACGGCGGACCCCGGTCATCCCTCGCGCGGCGACGGTCCGGCGCGTGACGGGGCCCCCGGCGGGGACAGCCAGACGGGCGGGATCGAGACACCCGGTGCGGGCGTGCCGTCCGAGGGGGTGGCGGACGCTGCACCCGGCTCGTACACCGTCCGCCCCGGGGACAACCTCTGGGCCATCGCCGACGAGCGGAAGCTTCCCGGCGGGTGGGGCGCTCTCTACGAGGCGAACCGCAAGACCGTCGGCGGCGACCCGGATCTCATCCACCCTGGTCAGAGCCTCGATCTCAGCCAGAAGTAGCGGTAGTTCGCGGGCGTTTGTCCGAATCTGTGCAAGTGAGACAAGGGTCTCATGCGCACGATTGCTGTAGGCCAGCTTCCGGAATCGCTTATTCCGTACCCGACCTGTGGAAACGTCAGTTACCGGAGGGGCGGGATGGGCGATTTTTCCCCGATGTGCTTCTTTGAACATCGGGGAGGGCTGTGCCTACGGTCTGAACCGCTCGCCACCGCGGGCACCACTGACCGTCACGCCGAATCCTGCCGTCGGTCGGGGGGAGTACTCGACGCGTAGAGCGCCGAAGGCAGGAGCGGGGGACCCAAGGTAAGCGCCGGTTCCGGCCGTTGAGACAGACGGCTGTGGCCCGGCTAGGGGTGAAGCCGCGCGCTAGGACGCGCGGCCGGGCAACTCACTTGGCCCGAACCCGACAGCTCACCTCGTAGGCGTCGGTGAGGAGATCTTCCATGCTGTTTTCCGGCAAGGGCAAGCACCGCCGTCCGTCCAAGGCCACCCGCATAGTCACCCTCGCCGGTGTCACCGGAGCGGCCGTCGCCGCCCCGCTGATCGGCGCGAGCACCGCCAACGCCGCCACCGCCGCCGAGTGGGACAAGGTCGCCCAGTGCGAGTCCGGTGGCAACTGGTCCATCAACACCGGCAACGGCTACTACGGCGGCCTGCAGTTCTCGGCCTCCACCTGGGCCGGTTACGGCGGCACCAAGTACGCCCAGACCGCCGACAAGGCGTCCAAGTCGCAGCAGATCGAGATCGCCGAGAAGGTTCTCGCGGGTCAGGGCAAGGGCGCCTGGCCGAGCTGTGGCGTGGGCCTGTCCGGCGCCGCGTACAGTGGTGGCGGCTCCGGCTCCGGCACGCAGGAGCAGCCGAAGCAGCAGCCCAAGCAGGAGCAGCCGAAGCAGCAGCAGTCGCAGCAGCGCGCCGAGGCCCCGACGACCCGGTCCGAGCGCTCGCAGGCCCACGCCCAGGCCCAGGCCCCTGCTCAGCCGAAGGCCGCGCAGCCCGCCGCCAAGGCGAAGGGCTTCCAGAAGGGCGACGGCGAGTACAAGGTCGTGGCCGGCGACACCCTGAGCCGCATCGCCGACGAGAAGAAGGTCGCGGGCGGCTGGGAGAAGCTCTTCGAGCTGAACAAGGACATCGTCGACGACGCGGACGTCATCTACCCGGGCCAGCAGCTCCACCTCCGCTGACCCTCTGCGCTGCCCCCTGCGGGGTGCCTGACCGCACCCCTGCCGCGCGCCGCCCTCCCGGCCCGCGCCCATTCCGGGCCGCGCCTCACCGGCCGCCCCCCGGTCTGTCGCTTGCCCATGGCACCCCACCGACGCCCCGATCCGGCGCGCTTCCCCCGTACGCGCCGGATCGGGGTTCCGCGCTGTCGCGGACGTTCCGGTTCGACGCGTGAACCCGCCCCGCCGTGGAGGGGCACGCCCTCCGGGCGTGTCCTCAAGCGCCGGACAGGCTGGGTG